>NZ_DFRG01000281.1:0-33389 GCF_002378135.1 Thioclava sp. UBA3469 | reverse complement strand
TCAGAATTAAGGGCAACGCGACATATGCGGTCAACGGCCTGAAAAGCCTCGATGCCAAGGCTTTCATCGCCGGTTGCACCCGAGCCATCTGATTTGGGAGTAAGGGCCATGTCGCGTCTCCAATTTACCGGCGGAAGTTAGCACAGAACTATCAACGAGTGTTGATCGAAATCAAAGAGTTCAAGATTTTTCTTGAACATAGGCATTGCGCCCAAGGCCCGATGCCGACGACATGTCGTAAAGCGCCGTCAAACCGCCGAAACAGCCGCCCCCGGACTGAACAGGCAAAGCATCGGCGTCCGGCGGCGGACACGGAATCCCCTGTCCCTGCCCTGATCATCATGGACGATTACCGGCAAAACGGCGCGACGTCGAGGCCATGACCCGGCCAATGCCGCTGGCACCAACGCCGGGCCAAGGCCGCGGCCTCAATCCGCCAGCACATCACCGATGCCAGTGAAGACACCACCGACCTGATTGAAGACAAAGGCCCCAGCCAAGCGTACCTCACCGAAAAGGGTGTTTTCAACCACAGCCCCGGCCTCGCCGGAAAGCAGGCCGACATAGCGGCTGTGGGCGGGATCATCGGTCGGAATATCGGTAATATCCACGATCCGTATTCCGGTCGCGACCGCCAGGCGCTGGACCGCCGGATCACGCACATCGACAAGCCCAAGCCGTATCCGACGTACCGAAAGCTGCGACGACAGTTTCAGCGCCAGATCGTCCGAGGAGACGAGCACCGTGATGGGATGCTTCATCGGCCCAAGGCTGACCATCTGGGCGCGGAAAAGATCGATATCAATATCCGGGGCGGCAAGGATGACCTCGATCCGGTCCAGCACATCGTCCCGCCCGGCAAGACGCAGTTGCACCAGCGTCTCCATCGTCAGCCGCGCGCCCATGCTGTGAGCCAGCACCGGCACCGCGTCGGAAGCGGACCGACCCTTTGTCAAAAGCCGCAGCAGATCGGCAAGCGCCGCGCGGGAAAAGTCAGACGCGTCACGATCAGCCAGATAGGCGCCCGGATAGCCTGCCGAGGGCCATGTAAAAAGGACGGGCTTTTCCTCGATATGCGCATCGACCGAAAGCTGCGCGGTACGGAACAAGGCCTCATGAAAGCGGGTGTTGAAGCCGTGGACATAAAGCCCGACCCCCTCGCGCGAGAGACGCTTTGCAAAGGCGTCACGGCTAAGCGTCTGCCGGCTGCGCATCACGAAATTCCGGTCGGCGCTGCTGCCATTGCGATCCGGCCATTCAATCTTTCCCGGCCGATGGCCAGGCGGCACCGAGACCTCGTATTCCAGCCAGCTTGGCCGGATGGAGCGAGAGTCGCCAAAGGCCCCCGGCAGATTTGCCTCGGGCGCGCGGGTGGTCATGGTCAGCACCCGGACAAGGCGGGCGCCCTCGGGCAGGGCACCGGCATCGGGGGCCAGAACTTCCGGCCCCGGACGCGCAGCGCAGCCTGCAAGCGCAAGCGTCAGGATCAGAAGCAGGCGGCCCAACATATGCCTTACCGCAGGAATTTCTTGAATCGTATCAGTGCCAGCCAGAACAGCGCCACCCCGATCGCCGCCAGCGCCGCGAACTGGGGCCAGACCACGTCAAGCCCCGCACCTCGGAACAAGATGCCCTGCGAGAGGATGATGAAATGCGTGTTGGGGGCTGCAAGCATGATGGTCTGGATGATCTCTGGCATGGATTCCCGCGGCGTCATCGCGCCTGACAGCACCTGCAGCGGCAAAAGCGCCATCATCAGCAAAAGCGCGAATTGCGGCATCGACCCGGCGATGGTGGCAAGGAAAATTCCAAGCCCCGTCATGGCGAAAACCATCAGCACCGCGCCCGCAAGAAACAGCACGACCGAGCCCTGCACCGGAACCGCCATCAGCGCCTGCACCACAACACTTAGCGAAAAGATCGACCCCAGCAGCACCACCAGCCCCATCGACCAGATCTTGGAAAACATGATCTCGGTCGTGGTGACGGGCATGACCAGCAGGTGCTCGACCGTGCCATGTTCCTTTTCGCGGATCAGCGCCGCGCCGGTCAGCACCAGCGACAGCATGGTGATCGACTGGATCACGGCGGAAATCGCGCCGAACCACTTCGGATCCAGCGAGGGATTATACCGCGCGCGGAGCGCCAGATCGACCGGCAGCGCGGTCTCGGCCCGGTAGCCCGCCACATATTCCGAAACCTCGGAGGACACGATCTGCTGGATATAGCCGCCGCCGGTGAAGGCCTGGCTCATCCTTGTCGCGTCGATATTCAGCTGGATCGCCGGGTTTTTTCCGGCCAGCACATCGCGCGCGAAATCCGGTGGGATGTTCAGCGCAAAAGTATCCAGCCCCTGATCCATCCGCCGATCCATCTCGGCCGTCGTGGTCATCTGCGGCTCGACAAAATAGGGCGGATAAAAGGCCGAGGTGATGCGGGCGGAGAGATGCGACTGATCCTCATCCACGATCGAGATCGCGGCATTCGTCAGCGCCTCGGGCGAGGCGTTCGCAGAGGTCCAGATCGAGAGCGAAAAGGAATAGACGATCAGCACCAGCATCACCGGATCGCGCCAGAGCCCGCGCAATTCCTTGACGCCCAGATTGAAGGTGTTGCGCAGGTTCATCCGCCCCTCACTTCGCCTGTTTTTTCAGGAAGGCCGCCGCCAGCCCGATAATCACCGGAATGGCGATGCCCATGGCCAGCATCGGCCCGGCCAGTTCCGCCATTCCGAAGGCCTTGGAGAAAGCCCCCCGCGCGGCGGTGATAAACCAGGTCGAGGGGTAGATCTCGCCCAGAACCCGACCAAAACCCGACAGCGAAGAGACCGGGTCGATCAAACCCGAATAGCTGACCGCCGGGATCATCGTCAGCATGGCGGTCGCGAACAGCGCCGCGACCTGACTTGCGATGAAGACCGACACCAGAAAACCAAGCGCCGTGGTCGCGGTGACATAGATCAGCGCCGAAAGGGTAAAGCCCAGAAAACTGCCGTTGAAGGGCACTGCGAAGAATGTGACCGCCATGGCCATCATCAGGAAGAAATTCAGCATGGCCAGCGCGATATAGGGCAGCTGTTTGCCAAGCAGAAATTCCAGCCGCGTCACCGGCGTGACGTAGAAATTGATGATCGAGCCCAGTTCGCGTTCACGCGCGACCGAAAGCGTGGTCAGGATCGCCGGGATCATCAGCAAAAGCAGCGGGATGATCGCCGGGACCATCGCATTCAGGCTGCGCACGTCGGGGTTGTAGCGGTATCGGGTCACCAGTTCGAAACTGCCGCCGCTCGCCTTGTCACCGTAAAGCTGACGCGCCTGACGTGTGATCCAGTCGGCATGCATGCCCTGCACATAGCCCTGCACCGTATTGGCGCGGCTGGGGTTGGCGCCGTCGAACCAGGCCCCGACCTGCACATCCCTGCCTGCCGCGATATCGGCGGCAAAGCCGGGCGGGATCTCGATCGCCAGCGCCAGCTCGCCCGAGCGCATTCTTGCGTCGATCTCGTCGTAACTTGTCAGGGCCGGCTGTTCGATGAAATAGCGCGATCCCGCAATATCGGCGATATAATTGCGGCTGGTGGTGGTCTGGTCGCGGTCAAGGGCGGCGAAGGTCAGATCCTCGACATCCATGTTGATGCCCAGCCCCACCACGATCATCAGAAGAAGGCTGCCGACCAACGCCATGGTCAGCCGGATCGGATCGCGCTGCAATTGCAGGCTTTCCAGCTGCGAATAGCTAAGCAGTCGCCGCAGGCTGAAGCCGGATTGCTGCGCGTGATGGGTCACCCCGGCTGCGGGGGCCTCGGGCGCAGCGGCGGGGGCGGGTGCCGTCTCGCCAATCGCCTCTTCAAGATAGGCGATGAACGCGTCTTCCAGCGTGGCGCAACCTTTGGCTTTCGTGATCCCCTCGGCGGTGTCCGAGACCAGCACCTTGCCCGCATGCATCAGGCTGATGCGGTCGCACCATTCCGCCTCGTTCATGAAATGGGTCGAGACAAAGATCGTCACGCCATCCTTGCGCGAAAGTTCCGCCAGAATGCGCCAGAAGCCGTTGCGCGCCACCGGGTCCACCCCCGAGGTCGGCTCGTCAAGGATCAGGATCTCGGGCGCATGGATCATCGCCACCGCCAGCGAAAGCCGCTGGCGGATACCCAGCGGCAACGCCTCGGGCAGGCTGTCGGTCACGTCGCCCAGATCGAACCGGGCGATCATCTCGTCAACCCTGGCGGGGATCTTCTCGGCCGCCATATCGAAAAGCCGCGCGTGCAGATCAAGGTTCTGACGCACCGTCAGCTCGGAATAGAGCGAGAAGGCCTGCGACATGAACCCGACCCGGCGGCGCACCGACAGATCGCTTGCATCGACCTCATGGCCGAAAAGCTTTGCCCGGCCCTCACTCGGCTCCAGAAGCCCGGTGAGCATCTTCATCGTCGTCGTCTTGCCGCAGCCGTTCGAACCCAGAAAGCCGAAAATCTCACCCCTGGGGATGCGGAAGGAAACATTGTCGACCGCCACGAAATCGCCAAAGCGCTGCGTCAGCCCCTCGGCCTCGATGGCGATATCGCTGTCATCGGTGGTCCGCGGCGGGATCACCACGGCACTGTCTTCGCCCCGGTCTTCTTCGGGCAAAAGCGCGATGAAGGCTGCATCAAGCGTGTCGGCCCCGGTCCGCGACAGCAGATCGCTGGTGGTGCCGGTGGCCAGCACCCGGCCCGCATTCATCGCAACCAGCCAGTCGAAGCGCGCGGCCTCTTCCATATAGGCGGTGGCGGTGATCACGCTCATCCCCGGCCGTGTCGCGCGGATGCGGTCGATCAGATCCCAGAACTGGCGGCGCGACAGCGGATCGACGCCGGTGGTCGGCTCGTCAAGAATCAGGAAATCGGGATCATGGATCAGCGCGCAGCACAGACCCAGCTTTTGCTTCATGCCGCCCGACAGCTTTGACGCCGGGCGCGACCGGAACGGCGTCATGCCGGTCGCAGCCAGCAGATCGGTGATCCGCCGCTCGCGTTCGGCCTTGTCATGACCGAAAAGCGAGCCGAAGAAATCAAGGTTCTCTTCGACCGAAAGCGTCGGGTAGAGGTTCTTGCCCAGACCCTGCGGCATATAGGCGGTGCGGGGGCAGACGCGGTTGCGATGCGCCACATCGCGCATATCGCCGCCCAGAACCTCGACCTTGCCCTGCTGGATCACACGTGCCCCGGCCAGCAGCGACAGAAGGCTGGACTTTCCGACCCCGTCTGGCCCGATCAGCCCGACCATGCGCCCCTCAGGGATCTCCAGCGTCACATTGTCAAGCGCCGTGACCTTGCCATAGCGCAGCGTCAGGCCGGAGACCCCGGCAACTGAGCCGGTCATTTCACGACATTGGAAAGAAAGTCAGGCCAGGCGGCATCCGGATCAAGCCGCAGATAGGCCATGCCCGGCAGGCCGGTTTTGACATATTCGATATGCCGCGACAGCAGCTCGGGGTCGATGCGGGCACGGACGCGGAACATCAGCTTTTCGCGCTCATCGGCGGTCTCGACCGTCTTTGGCGTGAACTGCGCCACATCGGCAACATAGGAAACCGTGGCCGGGATCACGAATTCCCGCGCCGCATCCATGACAAGGCGCACCTCTGATCCGACCTGCACCCGGCCGACCTGCGATGTCGGCAGAAAAACCGTCATATAGACATCGCCCAGATCGACAAGGCTGAGGATCCGCCCGCCAGAGCCGACAATCTCGCCCTCTTGTGCGATGCGATACTGGATCCGGCCCGTGCGCGGCGCTTTCAGCGTGGCGTCGTCCAGAGAGGCCTGGATCGCATCAATCGACGCCTTTGCCGCCTCGACGGCCGCACTTGCATCGACCACCTGCGCCTGCGCGCTGCTGACCCCCGCCAGCGCTGCCGCATGGCTGGCTTCGGCCGAGGCCACACCGGCGCGGGCCTGGGCGTCCCGGGCGCGGTCATCATCCAGCACCTGCTGCGAGATCGCACTGGTCTTTGCAAGCTGCTCAGAGCGTTCAAGCCTGCGCGACGCGGCATCGGCAACCGAGCCTGCCTGATCAACCGCGGCCCGGGCCGCGCGCTCTTGTGCCTCGGCCTGAGCGACCAGCGCCCTTGCTGTCTCGACGCCGATTTCGGCGCGGGCAAGCTGCGCTTCGGCCTGACGTTTTTGTGCGTTCAGCTGCACCACGTCCATCTGCACCAGCACATCGCCTGCGCTGACCATGTCACCTTCGGCAGCGGTGATTTCGGCGATTCGGCCGCCGGTGAGCGCCGCGATATCCACCTCGGTCGCCTCGATCCGGCCATTGGCGCTGGCAAAACCCGCCGGCAGACCGGCGGGTTGCAGCCGGTCCCAGGCCAGCCAGCCAAGCACGGCGACAACGGCCAGGCCGCCCAGAATAATGGTGTTTCTGCCGGGCTTTGCCATGATCTGCCTCTGATTGCTGTGCTGATGGATGCTTCGCGCATGTCCCGATGCGGTTTTCGCCCTACGCTCCCCTGTTGTCAACGCTCGATGACAGGGTAAAAACCTGTATTGTCGCGCAAAAGCGGCTGCTGGTTGTTTGCTGTTGAAAAACCAGCTAAACAACACGACCCGGTCTGGGCTGCACCTTGCCGCACCTCTGCTCCGGGGCAGCATTTTCAGTTTCTTCGCGTCGAAGCCACCGGACGAACACAAGCCACCCATGCCAAGGACGCTCAACTCAGCCAACTCGACCGACCGCATGCCGGGGCAGGCAACCGGGAAAGAACGCATTCTTGCATCGGCGATGCTGCTTTTCGCGCGGATGCCCTATTCCGACACCAGCCTGCGCGACATCGCCGCCGCGGCTGGGGTCGATGTGGCCTATGTCCATCGCGCCTTCGGGTCGAAGGCCGAGATATTCCGTCAGGCCTTGCTGGCGCTTGCGCCCCTCGATGACATCGCCGCAGGGGACCCCGATGGCGCGACCATGATCAACCGGATCTGCGATCTGGCCTTCCTGCGTGATCCGCGCAAGGTAGAAGATGTCAGGCCGCTTCATTTACTGACACAGTCCAGCCTCTGCAGCGAGGCGCGGGCGATCATTGCGCAATTCTTTGGCACGTCACTAGCCCTGCCTCTAAGCAGGGCGTTTGGCCATGCGGATCCGGGACGGGCGCATTTCGCGCTTAGCCTTCTCAGCGGTTTCGTGACCCATCGTGCGATTTTCGGGCCTGCGGATTTGCTGGCTATCCCCGAGGCGGATCAGCGACAGATGCTGCAAACCGCCCTGATGAACGCAATGCTGCCTGGTTGTTCAGATGGGGTATTCGGCTGGCGTCCCATCTAGACCACTATCCAAGTCAGCTTGCCAACTGCGATCCTGTATAAGTTATGTTGGGATTTCCGCGTTTCGTGCGGAGATTTCAACACGATTGATCGGACGCCTCAGGTGCTTTCAGGCGGCTATATACGGTCGGTCAGATGGCCGCTTGGATCGAGTGTCGGTCTCGTAGGTTGCGCGCCCCCGCAACCATTTCTACGATTTTGCACGATATTCTACGACAGAGTACGATCTGCAACGACGCAGCACTACGCTAGAGCCTGATTGCTCTCACTGAACCCGCAATCAGAAGATGCAGCGACGCTCTTCCGTTGCGCCGATACTTCCGCTAGCTCAGCCGCCCCGCGACTATCGGAAGACAGGCAATGAAATCAACTCGTTCGTCCCTGATCCCGCACAGGGTTGCAAGCTATTGCGACCTAAGGCTCGCTCCTGTCCTCGAACCGGAGGAGGCGAGCACCGTGCGAGAATGCCTCGCGGGCCTGCTCGATCGAAACGAGTACCCACCCTATAAGCGGTGGGTCCGGCGCCGCAGATGGTGGGGTTCGTGGCGCGGCCGGTGATGGTGCTGACCATCTCCGTCCCTGCGCTGCCGCGCTGACGGGGGCTGCTTCAGGGAAGTGGGCGCGCGCCGCAGACGGCGCGAAATCGTAAAAATTGCAGCAGGCCTGTCCAACCAGGAGGCTGAGAGAATGATCGCGAGGATCGGAATCGACATCGCAAAAAACGTGTTCCACGTCCATGGCGTCTGCCCCGCCGAAAGGCAGCTCATATCGCGCAAGCTGCGCAGGTCCCAGGTTTTGGCCTTCTTTGGAAAGCTTGAACCTTGCCTTGTCGGCATGGAAGCATGCGCCACTGCGCACTACTGGGCCCGAGAAATAGCTGCGCTTGGCCATGAAGTCCGGCTGATGCCACCAAAATATGTGAAGGCCTATCTGAAGCGGCAGAAGAACGATGCTGCTGATGCTGCGGCGATCTGCGAAGCGGTTGGGCGCCCTGACATGCGTTTCGTGCCGGTGAAATCGCGGGACCAGCAGGCCGCTCTCATGCTGCACCGAGCCCGGGATCTGCTGATCCGGCAGAGAACCATGCTCATCAACGCCTTCCGTGCGCACCTGGCGGAGATCGGCCATGTCGCCGCCGTCCGTTGGCAGAACCGGCGTGACCGAGCTGCTGGAAGTCGTGAAGGCCGATGACGACCGGTTGTCGCCACTTGAACGGGAAACCCTCTCCCATCTTGCAGGCCAGATAGGGGATGCGACCGCTCGGATCACGGCGTTGGAAAAGCGCATCCTCGTCTGGCATCGCAGTAGCGAAGCCTGGGGTCTGATGCCGGAGGGGGCAGAATCCTACGCTAAGGCTTAATTTTTGGGGAATTTCGCTGCAGCGTTCTGTAGACGGTCGGTCTTGAGACAGAGAAGAGCTCAGCTAGATCGCTGATGGAATATTCGCCGGAGGCGTGCATCCGGCTCAGTTCTTTTTGTTGTTTTTCCGAGAGTTTCGGCTGCTTTCCCCGGAGTTTGCCCTTGGCGCGGGCGATGGCCATACCTTCGCGGGTGCGCATGCGGATGAGGTCGGCCTCGAACTCGGCGAAGGTGGCGAGGATGTTGAAGAACATCTTTCCCATCGGGTCGGTCGGATCGTAGACCGATGCGCCGAGGGCAAGCTTGACGCCCTTCTTTTCCAACTGTTCCGCGATGGCTCGTGCGTCGGGGACCGAGCGCGCGAGGCGGTCAAGCTTCGGCACGACAAACACGTCGCCTGCGCGCACGGCGGCGAGGGCCTGGGCGAGACCGGGCCGGTCGCGGTTCGTGCCGGTCAGACCGTGATCTGTGTAGATGCGGTCTTCGGTGACCCCAAGCTCTGCAAGGGCAGCACGCTGCGCCGTCAGATCCTGACGATCGGTGGAGCAGCGGGCATAGCCAATTTTGATCGCGGTCATGCCGAGAGTGTACGGATAAGGGGTGGCATATGCGAATCAAATCGTACCATCTATACGAGATATGATGGAGTGTGGTTTCCATACCGTTCTCAACTCTCTCGCCCCATGTCCGCTCACCGATCCCCTTACGGACGGTCGTCCATCACGATTTCATGAAAGATCGCCATGCCAAGACGCAGCATTCTCACCGACCGCCAACGGGCGGCATTGTTCGACCTGCCGACTGATGACGCGTCGATGCTGCGCCATTACACCCTGGCGGACGACGATCTGGAGATCATCCATGCCCGCCGCCGTCCGCACAATCGCTTCGGCTTTGCCCTGCAACTCTGCGCGCTGCGGTATCCCGGGCGGCTGCTGGTGCCGGGCGAGGTCATTCCACTGGCAGTCACGCGCTTTCTGGCAGCGCAGCTTGGGATAAGGCCTGATGACCTGGCCGGATATGCCGCGCGCGAGGAGACCCGGCATGAGCACCTGGCCACCTTGCGCGAAATCTATGGTTACAAGATGTTCGCGGGCCGTGGGGCGCGCGATCTGAAAATCTGGCTTGAAGGTGCGGCCGAAACCGCCCGGTCGAACGAGGATCTGGCACGGCGCTTCGTCGAGCAATGCCGGGCGGCCCAGACCGTCCTGCCCGGAATCACGGTCATCGAGCGGCTTTGCGCGGATGCGCTCGTCGCGGCTGAACGGCGGGTCGACGCCCGGATCGCCAGTCGGCTGGACGATGACATGCGAACGCAGCTCGATGCCCTTCTGACCGAAGATGCGGGCGGCTCGGTTACGCGGTTCGTCTGGCTGCGTCAGTTCGAGATCGGGCGGAACTCGGCTGATATGAACCGCCTGCTGGACCGCCTGGAATACTTGCAGGCTTTGGAATTGGACCGGGGCACTCTGGCGAATGTACCGCCGCACCGGGTTGCCCGCCTTCGCCGGCAGGGCGAGCGATACTTCGCGGGCGATCTGCGGGATATCTCGGGTGACCGCCGTCTCGCCATTCTTGCGGTCTGTGCTCTGGAATGGCGCAGCGCCATTGCCGACGCCGTGGTCGAGACCCACGATCGGATCGTCGGCAAGACCTGGCGCGAGGCGAAATCGCGATGTGACGCCCGGATGGACGATGCCAAATCGGCGCTGAAGGACACCCTGCAATCCTTCGCCACCCTCGGTTCCGCCCTCCTGGAAGCGCATGAGGACCGGGCCTCCCTCGAAGAGGCCGTCGGCAATGCCGGAGATTGGCTATCGCTCAAGGGGCTTGTCGCCACGGCGACCGAGCTCACAGACACCCTGGCCGCCGATCCGCTGGCGCATGTCGGTCACGGTTATCATCGGTTCCGGCGCTACGCGCCGCGCATGTTGCGGGCGCTCGACATTTGCGCCGCGCCCGTGGCGGAACCGCTGCTGGCGGCGAGCGCGATCATCGCGGGCACGGAGACGGCGACGGTCCTGCCACTGACATTCCTTCGTCGAGGCTCGAAATGGTTGCGGCATCTGAACGCGGATGCTGACGAGGCAAGCAGACTCTGGGAGGTCGCGGTCCTGTTCCATCTGCGCGAAGCCTTCCGTTCTGGCGATATCTGGCTCGGGCATTCGCGCAGATTTGGCGATCTGAAGGAAGCGCTGGTCCCGGTCGAGGTCGCACGCGACACGCCAAGGCTGGCCATGCCCTTCGAACCTGAGGCCTGGCTGGCGGATCGTAAGCTGCGCATGTCCGATGCCATATGCCGACTGGCGCGCGCGGCAAAGGCCGGGGCGATCCCCGGCGGCTCCATCGAGGACGGCACCTTGAAAATCGACCGGCTGACCGCGGCGGTTCCCGAGGAAGCCGACGCCCTGGTGCTCGATCTCTATGGCCGCCTGCCGGAAGTCAGGGTCACGGATCTTCTGCTGGAGGTGGACGATGAGATCGGGTTTACCGAGGCCTTCACGCACTTGCGCACCGGCGCGCCCTGCAAGGACAGGATCGGCCTGTTGAATGTGCTGCTTGCCGAGGGATTGAATCTCGGCCTCAGCAAGATGGCCGGGGCCACGAACACGCACGACTTTTTCCAGCTTTCCCGCCTGTCACGCTGGCATGTCGAGAGCGAGGCGATGGCGCGCGCCCTGGCCATGGTGATCGAAGGACAGTCGGCGTTGCCGATGGCACGCTTCTGGGGCGCCGGGCAGACCGCGTCGAGCGACGGCCAGTTCTTCTCGACGACACGTCAGGGCGAGGCGATGAACCTGATCAACGCCAAGTACGGCCATGAACCCGGGCTGAAAGCCTACACCCACGTCTCCGACCAGTTCGGACCCTTCGCCACACAGACCATTCCGGCTACCGTGAACGAAGCGCCCTACATCCTTGACGGCCTGCTGATGACCCGCGCCGGCCAGAAGATCCGCGAGCAGTATGCCGATACCGGCGGCTTCACGGACCACGTCTTCGCTGTCACCGCCCTGCTCGGATTCCAGTTCATCCCCCGCATCCGCGACCTGCCATCCAAGCGCCTCTACCTCTTCGATCCGGCCGCTTGCCCGAAAGAGCTGAAGGGGCTGATCGGCGGCAAGATCAGAGACCGTCTCATCGCCGCGAACTGGCCGGATATCCTGCGCAGCGTGGCAACCATGGCGTCAGGGGCCATGCCGCCGAGCCAACTCCTGCGGAAGTTTGCCTCCTATCCCAGACAGCACGAGCTGGCGGTCACCTTGCGAGAAATCGGACGGGTCGAACGGACGCTCTTCATCATCGATTGGCTGCTCGATGCCGACATGCAGCGCCGCGCACAGATCGGGCTCAACAAAGGTGAGGCCCATCATGCCCTGAAGAACGCCCTTCGCATCGGCCGCCAGGGCGAAATCCGCGATCGCACCTCCGAAGGCCAGCACTTCCGCATGGCCGGGCTGAACCTCCTCGCCGCAATCGTCATCTACTGGAATACCAAGCATCTCGCCCCTCGGATGGGCCCATCTCCTGCTCACGGGGGAGTACAGGTGGCCGAAAAAAGCTTAGCGTAGGATTCTGCCCCCTCCGGCATCAGACCCCAAAGCCTCTCAAACGCCAGTCGTGCTGCCGTTCAGCGCAATTTGGCGTGGATGGAGATGCATGGTTTGATCCGTGAGGTGACTGGGCAGGGGCGTTATCGAATGTGGTCTCTCGACAATTGAAATTCGGTTTTCCGGGCTTGCTAGATCGGGGTTCAGCCTCAATCTGTGTGGCGGAGCAGAAGCATTCGAGCTCTGAGCAGCTCTGGACCGGTTCGACCGTACATCGCGCGCTTGAGGGTCTTCAGGCGATTGACCTGCCCTTCGGCTTGGCCGTTGTTCCAAGGTAGTTCAATGGCATTGCGCACGGCATTGATGTCGCGGTGGAGCGTTCGAGCAAATCGCATGATCGGGATGATGTTCGACGATTGCGTTGTCGATCCATGCGTCGAGCGGGCCAGACTGTCGTCCGCGCAAGATAAAGACCAGTGAGCCCGTCGCACAAGCTTTGCCGCGCGACGGGGCTCTGTTGATGGCGTGGATGCCCCTCCCGACGGCATCGCAATGTGCCATTGTGGTGAGTGTTAAAGCCATCACAAACGGAAGGAGCATCCATGTCCGAAGTTACTCTCATCGGTATCGACTTGGCAAAGCGTGTTTTCCAGCTGCACGGCGCGCGCAGTGATGGTTCAGTTGCGTTTCGCAAGAAGCTGTCGCGGGGGCAGTTGCTCGCGTTCGTAGCACAGCAGCCCAAGTGTGTGATCGCCATGGAGGCTTGTGCGACGGCCCACGGCTGGTGTCGTGCATTCGAGGAGGTGGGGCACGATGAGCGCCTGATCCCGCCCGTTTATGTGAAGCCGTTCGTCAAACGCCAAAAGAACGATGTGGCCGATGCAGAGGCCATCGTAGAGGCTGCAATGCACCCTACCATGCGCTTTGTCGCAGTGAAGACGGAAGATCAGCAGGCCCGCGCCATGCTGTTTCGCACGCGGCAGATGTTCGTTGGCCAGCGCACCCAGATGATCAATGCTTTGCGTGGCCACCTCGCCGAACATGGACTGGTCGCGGCCCGGGGGCCTGCTAATCTCAAGACGCTCGCGCACGCAATCGCAGATGATGACACCACTCTTCTGAACGAAGTGCGGGAACTTGGTCGGATGTATCTGGAGCAGATCGAGGGGTTGAATGCGCGTGTTGCAGAGCTCGACGCGAAGATGAGATGTGCCGCCAAAAAAGCGGACTCGATCCGCCGCGCACAAACCATGCCGGGCGTGGGTCCTTTCACGGCGCTTGCGATCGAGACGTTTGCACCTGACCTGGCCACGTTCAAACGCGATCGCGATTTTGCCGCGTGGCTTGGGCTCGTGCCCAAGCAGCACTCGACCGGCGGCAAGGCCCGGCTTGGGAAGACCTCGAAGATGGGGCAGCGCGACATCCGCACCCTCCTGGTCTCTGGAGCCATGGCAGTCCTTCAGGCTGTCGAGCGGTTCGACACCCCGAACAATGGCTGGCTGAAGCGCCTGCTGACCCGCAAGCCACGCATGGTCGCCGCGATTGCGCTGGCCAACAAGATGGCACGTGGCCTCTGGGCCATGATGACGAAACAAGAGGATTACCGGCATCCGGCGGCGGCGATGGCGTAGCGAAGGTTGCGCGTCACGACGTCCCGGTAAGTTGGGGGTGTGAGGAGGTCACTGAACAGTAAGGGCAAAGGATCGATCAGATCCGGGTCAGAGAAAGCAGCATTTGTGCAGGAGCCACCGAGCTCGGTCTGTTGATTTGCTTCTGGTCCGCGCATCGCCATACCGGCCCGCGGATCTTGAAAGCGCCGCATATCATGGCCTGACAGAAGACCGCACTCGATTACACGTTCATAAGGAAAAAACCTCTTGCACAAACGGCGGCAACCACAGAAGCCTATACTTTTCGTCGTATGACTGACCACGAAGAGTATGCAATTCTCTGCAACACCAGCAAGGAACCCATTTTATGGAAAACTGGAATATCACTATCAAAGCACCAACGGGTGAATTTGACGCGACGCTGACTTTAGGTGATGAGGGCGGTGTTCCGGTTGGAGAGATGGCTGGTAAGAATGGAAAAGGTCCAATGCAAGATTTGGAACTTAGTCCGGCAGCCATTGCTTGGTCCACAAAGGTTGAGCGTCCAATGCCGATGAAGCTGAAATTCCAAGGAACACTTGACGGGGACACCATGTCTGGAACGGTGAAATTCGGTCTCTTTGCATCCGGGACATTTAGCGGGTTGAAAGCCTGAATCGCCTGATTTTACTTGGTAATGTGTTGAATCTAGGTTCGGTCCTTAGTCGGTTCGACCGAATTTGCGCATCAGCCCTGCGAGCGCGGCCAGCGAAGCGATCAAACTGCCGTAACTGATTACAACGACTTTGAGCCCTAACAATGGCACCAAAAGCCCGGCTATCACGACCGGCAAACCGAATGCCAGGTAGCTGATACAGAATAGCGCTGCGAAAGTTTCTCCTCTGACATCCTCGGGCACCAGCGGAATAATCGAGCGGATGAAGCCATAAAAGCAGGTGCCAAAACCCGCCCCCACAACGGCGAGCGCACTAAGGTAGAGCACTAAGTTTTCGTATTGAATTCCAAACAAGGTGGCGAGGGTTCCCATTGCGAGCGCTGCGGTGCCGAACAAAATGACCTCACGAGCAGAGTAGTTGCGCGCAATAAAACAAGCCAGCGCACCAACCCCAGCCAGCAGTGCGACCACGAACCCTTGGACGATCACATTTTGAATACCAAAAACCTGTGAGATGATGAGCGCGCCAAGCGACAGATACAGCCCCCCTGTGGCCCAGCCCGCGAATAGCGCCGGAGCGCCACGCCAGAAGGTGCCCCTGACTTCGATCGGGAGGCCAACGCGAGGCTTCAGCGCCTGCAACAAGCCTTCATGCCGTGGCGATGTTTCGGGCAAGCCCCATGTGGCCAGCGCCAGCACCAGGCTGGCCACGGCAATCCCGGTGAATATATCAAATTTTGGCTCGGTAAGGTACTCCATCGCGAAGCCGGATATCAAGGCCCCCAGGGCCAGCCCGACGAGGGGGATGACTGAATTACAGATCGCCGCGATGCCCTTGAATTCAGGGGGTTCAAGATCCGTAATCGCAGCCGACAGCGTAGACAACAGAAGGCCGCATGCTACGCCCTGTACTACTCGAGCCAATAACAACGCAGACACAGAACCTGACAATTCGAATCCGGCGGCGGAAACAGCGAGAAGCACGAACCCCATCGACAGAACAGGGCGTCGCCCGACATGATCCGAGATTGATCCGGCCACTAACAGTGTCGCAAGAAGGGCAATTGCGTAGATTGCGAATATCTCCGACACGACCAAAGACGAAAAACCAAGTTGCTGCTGCAAGAGCGGATAAAAAGGGGACGGCGCGCTCGCGCTCGCCATCATCAGAGCGCTTCCGGTAAGCACGATTGCGAAACCAGCGCGCTCTCTAGCCTTGGGTGACATCACAATCGTGGTCATTTTGGAATGCAGTCCTTCAGGAGGGTTCGAAGTTTATCGAACCTTTCTCTAGTTTCTTTCTGCGGAAGGTTCAAGTATATTCGAACCATGAGTATCTTACCCGACACTGCCAGCCCCGATCTTGCGCACCCGCAGGAACAGGAGCTGCAACTGACGCAGGTCTTGTTCGCACTCAGCGATCCGGGCCGGTTGGACATCGTGCGTCAGCTCCGCGACGGCCCGGTCGAAATGGCAAACTGCAATTTAATGGACCCGGAAGTGGCGAAATCCACCAAGTCGCACCTGTTCAAAGTGTTGCGCGAAGCAGGTGTGATCCGGAATATCCCCAAGGGGCGAGGTCGCCTGCTTTCACTGCGAAGAGATGCGCTTGACCGTCGCTTTCCTGGTTTGCTGGAAGCAGTGCTGAACGCAAACTAAGGGCGTGCCGCATCGATTTGCGTATGCATTGCTTGTTTTTCTGTGCTGGATGTTAAAGCTGCTAACTGGTGTGCATGCTGGCTAGCGCCTTTCCCGTACCGTTTCTCAGCGCCGCTCACGGCCCTGTGATTAGAAAAAGCCACACCACCCCTAGACGACCGGTCTAATGAGGCTATATCGAGGGTCATGGAACAGAAAAACGACACACGCTCACAGATACTGACCACAGGACGACGCCTGACAGCCAAGCAGGGCTACACAGGTGTCGGTCTGAGTGCGCTGTTGAAAGAGGCCGGTGTTCCGAAAGGGTCGTTCTATCACTATTTCGCCTCCAAGGAAGCTTATGGCTGTGCGCTGTTGAACGATTTTATGACGGAGTATGGCACACGCCTGAACGCGTCGCTTGCGCATCCGGACATGGATGCACGGTCTCGGTTTCTGACCTATTTCGAAGAGTGGCGGAAAAAACAGATCAGCCCCAACCTCGAAGACCGGTGCTTGGTCGTCAAACTGTCCGCAGAGGTTGCTGACCTCTCGGAGAATATGAGCAATATCTTGCAGAAAAGTGTGTCCGAAATCGTCGCGCGCCTGACGGAGACCCTTGAACAGGGAACGGACGATGGCACGATCGCCGCGCTTGAAGACCCCCGCTCCACGGCAGAAATGATCTACCACATGTGGCTTGGAGCCAGCCTCGTCGCGAGCCTCTCGCACAGTGAAGCCCCGCTCAATTCCGCTATGAATGCCACAAAGGTGCTCGTTCCAGGAACATAACCCCAAAAATTTTGACACATCTATAGACGACCAGTCTATTCGCGAAAGGAAGCTCATGAAAATCTTCTACAAAACCACCGCAACGGCAACAGGGGGCCGCTCGGGAACCGCCGCCCTCAACGATGGCAGCTTTTCAGTCCAGATGGTTCGCCCGGACAGTGGCGAGGCGGGGGTGAACCCCGAGCAGTTGTTCGCGCTTGGCTATGCGGCCTGTTTTGATAGCGCGATGGAAATGACCGCAAAACAACTCAAGCTTGATGCCAAAGCGGCATTAACGTCGGTTGAGGTGGGCATCGGCCAACGCGCCGAGGGCGGATACGGACTTGATCTCGACATTACCGCACATCTGCCGGGCATGACCCGCGAGGATGCTGAAAGACTTGTCGAAGCGACGCACCAGGTCTGCCCATACTCCAACGCCACACGCGGAAACGTTGACGTGCGCCTGCACATTGAAACTGAAGGAAACTGAACCCATGAATAATTTTGACTTTCGCAATCCGACACATATCCTGTTTGGCAAGGGCCGTATCGCGGACCTAAAGGATCAGGTTCCGGCTGACGCAAAGGTGCTGATCCTCTATGGTGGAGGCAGCGCGGAGAAAACAGGCGTCCTTGGTCAGGTGCGTGCGGCACTTGCGGGCCGGACCTTGGTCGAATTTGGCGGCATTGAGCCCAATCCGCGCTTCGCCACTGCGCTGAAAGCTGTCGAGGTGATTGGCCAAGAAGGGATCACCTTCCTGTTGGCTGTCGGCGGTGGTTCCGTTATTGACGCCACCAAATTTATCGCGGCGGCGGCCAAATATGATGGCGACGCCTGGGACATCCTGACATCTCGCGGGTCGGTCATCACGCAAGCGCTGCCCTTTGGGACCGTGTTGACCTTGCCCGCCACCGGTTCGGAGATGAACTCTGGCGCTGTGATCACCAATCCCGAGAAGGGCGCTAAGCTTCCGTTTGGTAGCCCACATTGCTACCCGGTTTTCTCGGTGCTGGACCCCGAGGTCACTTACACGCTGCCGCCCCGTCAAATCGCGAACGGCGTGGCCGACGCGTTTGTTCACATCATCGAACAATATCTGACCTATCCATCCGCCGCGCGCGTTCAGGACGGTTTTGCCGAAACCCTGCTACGCACCCTGATCGAGCTTGGGCCCAAAGCCCTTGAGACGCCGGAGGACTATGACGTTCGCGCCAACCTGATGTGGACGGCAACGCTGGCCCTGAATGGCCTGATCGGCGCAGGTGTCCCGCAGGACTGGGCAAGCCATATGATCGGACATGAGATTACCGCGCTCAATGACACCGACCACGCCCGCACACTGGCTGTCGTGTTGCCGTCACTGATGAACGACCAACGTGGCCCCAAACGCGAGAAACTGCTGCAATATGCTGCCAATGTTTGGGACATCCGCGAGGGATCTGATGATGCGCGGATTGATGCCGTGATCGAGGCAACACGCGGGTTCTTTGAACAGGTGGGCATCAAAACCCGACTCGGCGATTACGCAATTGCTGCACCTGAAATTGATCGCATCGTCGCCGCCTTGAAGGATCACGGCATGACCGCCCTTGGCGAACAAAATGCCATCACCCCCGAGGATGCCCGCCGCATTCTTGAAACAGCCTTCTAGGAGATGATGACCATGACACAGACCGAAACAGTAAACCGCCAGCTTGTGCTGGCGGAACGCCCCAGAGGCGAACCGACCAAGGACACGCTTCGCTTGGTCGAAGGGGACGTCCCCTCCCCTGGTGCTGGGCAAATGCTTCTGCGCACCGAATATCTGTCGCTGGACCCTTATATGCGGGGGCGCATGAGCGATGCGCCATCTTACGCCGCGCCGGTGGAAATTGATGGCGTGATGGAGGGCGGCACAGTGGCTCAGGTCGTCACCTCACAGGTTGATGGCTTTGCGCCGGGCGACTGGGTGCTCAGCTTCAATGGCTGGCAGGATTATGCCCTGTCGGATGGCGCGGGGTTGACAAACCTTGGCAAATCACCCGCGCATCCGTCTTGGGCGCTCGGTATCATGGGTATGCCCGGCTTTACCGCTTGGGCGGGTCTGACGCAAATTGGCGCGCCAAAACCTGGCGAGACCATCGCCGTGGCGGCCGCAACCGGCCCTGTCGGGGCCACTGTGGGCCAGATCGGCAAGATCCTTGGCTGCCGCGTGGTCGGCATCGCGGGCGGACCAGAGAAATGCGCCTATGCGGTCAATGAGTTGGGTTTTGACGCCTGTATCGATCACAAGGCAGATGACTTTGCCGAACAGCTTGCCAAGGCCAGTCCCGATGGCATCGATGTCTATTTCGAAAATGTCGGCGGCAAGGTCCTCGACGGGGTCATCCCGCTGTTGAATTCAAACGCACGGGTGCCGGTCTGCGGATTGATCTCTCAGTATAATGCGACTGACTTGCCCGAAGGACCGGACCGGATGAATTGGCTTATGGGTCAAATCCTGCGCAAAAAGATCAAGGTGCAGGGCTTCATCATCTTTGACGACTTCGGCCACCTCTACCCGGATTTTGCCAAAGACATGGGGGCGTGGATCGAAAGCGGCCAAATCAAATACCGCGAAGAGATCATCGACGGTTTGGAAAATGCACCCGAAGCCTTCATTGGCCTGCTGAATGGCGAAAACTTTGGCAAGCGCGTGATCCGCGTCGGCGAGAAAAAATAGGAAAATAACATGAAAATTCTGATGGTACTGACATCCCACGACACACTCGGGGACACAGGCAAGAAAACCGGCTTCTGGCTGGAGGAGTTTGCGGCCCCCTATTACGTCTTCAAGGACGCCGGAGCAGACATTATACTGGCCTCGCCCAAAGGGGGACAGCCGCCGATTGATCCGTCCAGCGACAACGCTGACGCACAGACCGACGACACCCGTCGGTTCAAAGACGATCCAGAGACGCAAAAGCATCTTGCGACGACGCTGAAGCTTTCGGATGTAACCGAAGACGGGTTCGACGCCATCTTCTATCCGGGCGGCCACGGCCCCTTGTGGGATCTGGCCGAAAATGCGGACAGCAAACGCCTGATCGAGGCCTTCGCCGCCGCCGACTTGCCTGTCGGCGCAGTTTGCCACGCCCCCGCCGTGTTCCGCCACACCCAAGGCGCGGACGGCAAACCGCTGGTGTCTGGCCGCCGGGTGACGGGTTTTACCAACACCGAAGAAGAGGCCGTCGGCCTTACCGATGTTGTGCCGTTCTTGGTGGAAGACATGCTGAAGGCCAATGGTGGCCAGTATGAAAAAGGGGCGGATTGGGTCAGCTTCGTGCTGCGTGACGGAAAACTGGTCACCGGCCAGAACCCCGCCTCATCCGCCGCCGCCGCGCAAGAGATCCTCGGGCTGCTGAAGTAGGAGAAAAGCGATGACCGACCTGATCCTGCACCACTATGAAGCCTCTCCCTATTCCGAAAAAATCAGAACTTTGATGGGCTTCAAGGGGCTATCATGGTCATCGGTCATCGGTCATCGTGCCTCCGATTGCGCCAAAGGCTGATCTGCTAACCCTGACGGGTGGCTACAGGCGGGCCCCAGTGCTTCAGATCGGGGCGGATATCTACTGTGATTCCGCCCTGATCGCCGCCGAGCTTGACCAGCGGTTTCCGGCGCGCGCCCTTGCCCCGAACACTGCGGGCACAGCGACCCCGCTGCTCGACAATTGGGCGGACCGCATTTTGTTCTGGCAAGTGGTTCGTTACAGCATGGGCCTGCGGGCCGATGCCGTTCCCCCAGCCCTGATCCACGACCGCGAGGCGTTTTGGGATCACAAGATTGATCTGGACGGCCTGAAAGCGGATGTCGGATATCATCGTGGCCAAATCACAACAGGGCTTGGTTGGCTTGAGAACCTGCTGGGCGGTGCCGATTTCTTTGCCGGGGACACGCCCGCGCTGACTGATCTGGCACTCTATCATGTGGTTTGGTTTTTTGCCAAAGCTGACACAACCGCCAGCGGCAGCGGTCTATCGCTGTTCCCGGCATTGTCGGCATGGATGGCGCGCATTGCGGAGTTCGGTCACGGCACACGAACCGAATTGGCGCCTGCTGAAGCGATCATAATCGCGGTTTCGACGACCCCTGCCCCGCTTCCCGCAACGGGTCTTGCCCATCCCGCGATAGGCGCGTCGGTACAGGTTCTGGTCGATGAATTTGGCACGGAAGTCATCGACGGTACGCTGGTCCATATCGACGACACCCGCATCATTCTGCATCGGGACATGCCACAGGTGGGAACGGTTGCCGTGCATTTCCCGCGTCACGGCTATCCGCTTCGTACCACCTCAATTCAAGGAGAAAACACATGAAAACGCGTAATCTGGGCGCCGGACTTGGCGCGACATCAGCCATTGGACTTGGCTGCATGGGCATGTCCGAATTCTACGGCCCAACCGACCGCGATCAATCCTATGAAACGCTGGACCGTGCGCTTGAATTGGGCGTCACGTTCTACGACACCGCCGATATCTATGGCAACGGCGCGAATGAAACCTTGTTGTCGGATTTCGTTCGGCAAAACCGGGACAACCTCACGCTGGCGACCAAGTTCGCCATCATCCGATCCCAAGACCCGACCTCGCGGTTTATCGACACCAGCCCGGCCTATGTGAAACAGGCAGTCGAGGCCTCATTGGCACGTCTGGGAATTGATCAGATCGACCTTTATTACGCGCATCGCCTTGATGGGGTGACCCCGATTGAGGACACGGTTGGAGCGATGGCTGATCTTATCAAAGAAGGTAAGATTAGAGGCATCGGGTTAAGCGAAATCTCTGCACAATCTTTGCAGCGGGCAAATGCGGTGCATCCGGTTGCGGCGGTTCAGACAGAGTATTCGCTGTGGTCGCGCGACCCAGAGGGAGAGATGCTGGCCACATGCGCCGAATTGGGCACGGCTTTTGTACCCTACAGCCCGCTTGGGCGCGGCTTTCTGACCGGCAAGGTCACCACACTAAGCGACCTGGCTGATGATGATTTCCGGCACACCCAGCCGCGCTTTGCCGATGGAAATCTGGATCAGAATCTGAACTTGCTGGAGCAATACCGTGCCATCGCCGACAGCGCCGGATGCTCGCCTGCGCAACTGGCGCTCGCATGGGTCTTGGCCCAAGGCGATCATATTATTCCGATCCCGGGCACCAAACGGCGCGCCTATCTTGAAGACAATATTGGGGCCGCCGATGTCACACTAACCGAGGACATTCTCACCCGCCTCGACACCTTGTTCCCACGCGGCGCTGCCGCTGGCGATCGTTACACGGAACAAGGGATGCAGATGACCGATCTGTAGATCGGAAAGCCTGCATTGCAAACTCGACCGGCGGCGCAGCCTCTTTGACCTAAGCCCTGCGCCGCCGCCACAAATTCGCCCCCAAAACGACCGGATCAGGCGTTGGCCACATCCGACACGCCCAAAGCAACCGGCCCATCCCTTTGTCCCAAATTCACTCTCCTGCCAGTCAGGAGACGAGGAGTCATTATGTCAACCATCCCTGAAACTGACCTCTTTTCCCCCGTCGTTGTCGGACCTTATACGCTGTCAAACCGCATCGTAATGGCCCCCCTAACCCGCGCGCGGTCCCCCGAAAACATCGCCACCCCAATGATGCAGGAATATTACGCCCAACGCGCATCGGCAGGCCTGATCATCAGTGAAGGCGTGAACATTTCGCCGCAGGCCACAGGGTACGCCTTTACTCCCGGGATCTGGACCGACGAGCAAATCGAAAGCTGGTGCCCCGTCACGGCCGGTGTCCATGACAAGGGTGGCCGCATCTTTGCTCAGCTGTGGCATGTCGGCAGGGTGTCCCACCCGGATGTGCAGGCCGGTGGGATATTGCCTGTCGCTCCCTCCGCTGTTCGCCCTGAAGTGGATGCGTTCACTCCGGATGGAAAGAAACCAGCACTCACACCGCGGGCGCTGGCCCTGGAGGAGTTGCCGGGGATTGTCGCAGATTACGCGCAAGCGACGCACAACGCTCTTGCCGCAGGGTTTGATGGCGTCGAGATTCACGCCGCGAACGGATACTTACTCGATCAGTTCATGCGTGACGGGGCCAACCAGCGTAGCGATGCCTATGGTGGGTCGGTCGAGAACCGCATTCGGCTGACACTTGAGGTCACGAAAGCTGTCGCGGCCATCTGCGATGATGGCCGCACAGGTCTTCGGATATCCCCAATCAGCACTGCCAATGGCCTTACGGACAGCAATCCTGCACCCGTGTTCACCGCACTTGTCGATCAGTTGAATGATATTGATCTGGCTTATCTCCACGTTGTGGAAGGTGTGACGGGCGGAGCACGAGCCGTCGAGGGTGGATTTGATCTGAATATCTTGCGGCAGCGTTTCAACGGGATCTACATCGCCAACAATGGCTATGACAGAGACCTTGCAATTGCGGCGCGCCGCAGTGACGCCGCCGATCTAGTCGCCTTTGGTCGTCCCTATATTGCCAACCCGGACCTGGTGGCCCGGCTACAGCAGAACGCACCCCTCAACGCACTTGACGGCGCGACCGCATATGGCGGCGGGGCCGAGGGATACATCGATTACCCTGTTCTCCCACATGAGTGATCGCAGGAACGTACACTTACCAATCCAGGACTGGACAATGGCCGGTCCTGAAACCTCTGCCTCCCGTGAGCAGATCTAACAAAAAGGGTTCTACCATGGCCTATGAAACACGAAATCCATACACTGGTACTCTTCTGGAAACCTTTCCAGATGCAACCGACGCGGAAGTTCATCAAGCGATTGAAACTGCTCATGCTGCATTTCTATCGTGGAAGGAAACCAGCTTTGAAGAACGCGCGCGTGTGATGCGCAATGCCGCTGAAATATTGCGGCGTGATGTCGATATTTTCGCCAATCTGTTGACTGTTGAGATGGGCAAACTTGTGCCCGAAGCCAAAGCAGAAGTTGCTCTGTCAGCGGACATCTTTGACTATTACGCAAACAATGCCGAGGCGCTATTGGCTCCCGAAAAGCTGCCAGTGGCCGACCCCAATGAAGGTGACGCCGTCCTTTCTGCGGAGCCGCTTGGGGTCTTGCTCGCGATCGAGCCCTGGAACTTCCCATTCTATCAGGTGGTCCGTATCGCTGCACCACAGCTGTCCGCAGGCAATACCATGTTGCTCAAACACGCCTCCAATGTTCCGCAGGCCGCCGCCGCATTCGAAAAGCTGATGCTGGATGCTGGTTTGCCTCAGGGTGCGTTCAAGAACCTCTATGCAACACGGTCTCAGATCGAAACCATCATTGGCGATCCCCGCGTTCATGGCGTTGCGCTGACCGGATCGGAAGGGGCTGGCTCGGTCATCGCCTCGCAGGCTGGCAAGGCTTTGAAAAAATCGACGCTTGAGCTTGGCGGTGCGGATGCTTTTGTGGTGTTGGCCGATGCGGAAATGGAGAAAACCATAAAATGGGCAGTCTTTGGCCGACACTGGAATGGTGGTCAGGTCTGTGTGTCTTCAAAGCGCATGATCATTGTCGATGATGTCTATGATCAGTTTCTTGAAGGCTACACTGCGGGTGTCGCCAAGCTGAATGCTGGTGATCCGCTGGACCCAACCACAACCTTGGCCCCCCTGTCTTCCGAGGCCGCCGCAGAAGAGATCAAAGACAAAATACGTCAGGCGGTATCCTGCGGAGCCACAGCAACCGAAGTCGGGCCGCGCGTTCCCAATTCGGGTGCTTTCGTTCAGCCGACCATCCTAACCGATATTTCAGAAGACAACCCCGCTCGGTATTGGGAGTTTTTCGGTCCGGTTTCGATGCTTTTTCGCGCGAAGGACGAGGCGGACGCCGTACGCATTGCCAACGATTCACCATTCGGGTTGGGCGGGTCGGTGTTCACGGCCGATCCGAAGCATGGCGCGGAGATTGCGAAACAGATTTCTACGGGCATGGTCTTTGTCAATCACCCGACCATGGCGAAGGCGGACCTTCCTTTCGGTGGCATCGGGCGTTCGGGCTACGGCCGCGAACTGGTCGGGCTCGGCATCAAGGAGTTCGTCAACCACAAGCTGATCTCAGTGGTTGATATCGACGCCCCGTTCTAGGGAACAATGCGCCAATCCGACCAGTGGTTGGGCTGGCGCATTAGCTTGAAAGTATAAAGAAAGGTCACCGCTATGAAATTCCGCAATCTTGGTGCCAGGCTGGGCGCCGTTTCTGCTATTGGATTGGGCTGCATGGGAATGTCCGAGTTCTATGGGCCCTCCGACAAAGCTCAATCGCTCGCGACGTTGGAGCATGCGCTCGAAAAAGGTATAACATTTTTCGACACTGCTGATACTTATGGTCTTGGCCACAACGAGGAACTGCTCAACAGCTTTCTCGCTCGCCACCGAGACCAAATCACACTCGCAACCAAATTCGGCATTGTGCGCGATGGTCCGCTTGCGGACCGCCGCATTGATAATACCCCAGCCTACATTGCCAAAGCCAATGAAGCGTCTCTCAAACGCTTAGGGTCAGGATTCATAACCAGTAGATGACGAGAGCCGCTAGGGCGATGGCGGAGAGGAAGACCTTCGGAGATCGGTCATAGCGGGTCGCCACACGCCTCCAGTCTTTGAGCCTACCGAACATTATCTCGATCCGGTTACGGCGCTTGTAGCGGCGTTTGTCATATTTGATGGGCGTCTTGCGTTGCTTTCGGCCCGGGATGCAGGCGCGTATCCCTTTGTCCTGCAACGCGTCTCGGAACCAGTCGGCGTCATAGCCGCGGTCCCCGAGCAACCAGTCGACCTTGGGTAGGCTGCTCAGTAGCGCCCGCGCACCGATGTAGTCGCTGACCTGCCCAGCGGTGACGAACAGGCTGAGCGGTCGCCCTTGGCTGTCGCAGATGGCATGCAGTTTGGTATTCATGCCGCCCTTGGTTCGCCCGATCAGGCGACCGCGCCCCCCTTTTTCGCGGCCAGGCTGGTCGCGGTGCGGTGTGCCTTCAGGTAGGTCGCGTCGATCATCACGGTCTTTTTCTCTCCGTGTTCGGCAGCTAGGCCGGCCATCATCTGGGCGAAGATGCCTTTCTCGCTCCAACGCTTCCACCGGCTGTAGAGCGTTTTGTGCGGGCCATAGGCGGCAGGAGCATCACGCCAACGCAAGCCATTGCGATTGACGAAGATAATCCCGCTCAGCACCCGTCTGTCATCGACCCGCGGCTTGCCGTGCGACTTCGGGAAGAAAGGGGAAAGCTTGGCCATCTGCTCGTCGGTCAGCCAGAAAAGATCGCTCACGTCACCGCTCCGTTTTCGGAGCCGTGAATCACGCGACGCAACAGAAATCAATGCATCCTGACCCTAAGATGGGCCGGACTGTCATCGCTGTTGGAGGAAAAGAATCTTGTGGCGGGTCAGGTCTCCCAAGAAACCCCAAATCGTGCTAAGATAAACAGATGAAAAGCTTTCGAGACAAGATGCTTGGAGCGCGCCCCGAGATCGCGGAGCGCGAGATCGAATTTCGCGCAAAAATCGATCTCGCCATGCAACTACGCGCGCTGCGCGATGCCGCGAACCTGACTCAAGAACAAGTGGCGGTCCGGTCGGGTTTGACCCTCAAGACCGTTGAAGCGTGCGAAGCACTCGCCGGTACGATGCCGGAACCGGCCGATGTCGCGTTATATCGAGCGGCACTTCAGATTCACCCGTCAGCAGGCTGAAACGCGATTTCGCTTCATAATGCGTTGATTGCGCAGGGGACTTCTATCGGTGCCCGAGCCCAACTTTGTAGACGAAGGCGCGTCTTTTGAAGAACGACCTGGCGGACATTCCTCTACCACCTTGATACCGATCCGTCGCGGAAAGCCACCTTTAAACCAGATTCCCGCCTGCAGTTTGGCCAAGTCTCCCGAGATCAACCCTTGGGCGTATTGAATGGCCCCGTGTATCGTAGACGCCTTCTTTGCTCATTTTGAGGCAAGGAGGCCATGATGAGCAGCGACCCGCGTTCAGCGACGATTTCAAAAGAGATGCCGTCGCGCAGATCACGGAGAGGGGCTACCCGGTCAGGGAGGTGGCCGAGCGCTTGGGCGTGAGCCAATACTCTCTCTACTCCTGGAAGAAGACGTTCGCGAAGGCGTCATCCGACAACGCTGAGAAGGATGCCGAGATCCGACGGCTCAAGCGTGAGCTCCTGAGAGTGACGGAGGAGCGGGACATTCTTAAAAAAGGCGACTGCGTATTTCGTCAGGGATGCCAAGTGAGATACGCGTTCGTGGCCGAGCATCGCGGGCAGTTCTCTATTCGGGCGATGTGTCGCTGCTTACGTGTTCAGCCGAGTGGCTTCTACGCGTGGCTGAAGGCCCCGCTGAGCAAGCGAGCTCAAGAAGACGAGCGGCAGATTGCTCTGCTGAAGGAGGCATGGGTGGAAAGTGGCAAGGTCTACGGTCACCGCAAACTGCATGACGACCTTCTCGAGCAAGGCGAAAGCGTCTGCCTGAACCGTGTTGCCCGCCTGACCAAGCTGGCCGGCATCAAGGCGCAGATCGGTTACAAGCGTCGACCGGGGAAGTATGGCGGCAAGCCCTCGGTGGTCGTCGACAACACACTGGACCGGCGGTTTGACGTGGCGACACCGGACAGCGTCTGGGACGAGGCCTTGTTCGCCGGTCGTGTCGCGAATGCTGTGGAAATTTCCTGGCGGCGTAGTCCGGGCATGTGAAGGTGCGTCCAATCAGGCGGCGAGGTCAAGGGCGATCGGTTCGATGGGCTGAGAGAGGGTCTCCCAGCCATCGACCTTCCGCATCTGGATCTGGCCGGAGGCCAAGAGCGCCCAGAGCAACATCGGCACGGTCTCGGCGCAGGGCAGCACGGTTTGCGTCTTGATCCGGCGGCGGAATTCCTCGTTGAGACGTTCTATGGCGTTGGTGGTCCGCGCTGACTTCCATTGCGACGGGTGCAGGCGGGTGAAGGTGAAGAGGCGCTCGCCAGCTTCCTCAAGGCTGTCGGCCACCGCCCGGCACTTGAGCCGCCACTTGCGCAGGAACGCCTTGCGGCGGGTTTCGATCCCGGCGGCGGTATCGGCATAGATCATGTCGCGGTAGTCCGCGGTCAGCTCGTCATGCAGGTGCTTGGGTGCATGCGCCAACAGGTTGCGATGCTTGTGGACGGTGCAGCGCTGGATCGGCAGCTTGTCACCCCAGAGTGCCACCAGCGCGGCTTCCAGGCCTGGGGCGCCATCGACGATGACGAACTCGGGTCGTTTCAGGCCACGGGCGTCGAGGTCGGCGAGGAACTGGCCCCAGGCTGCCGTGCTTTCCCCACCCATATTCTTGATGGAAAGCAACACCTTCTGCCCGTCCCGGCGCACGCCGATCGCCGCCAGCACCGAGATGTTCGTGGCCTTGCGATCCAGCCGGGTCTTGATGACGGTGCCGTCGAGGATGAGCCGGACAATGTCTTCCTCGGCCAGGCTGCGGGCGCACCAGGCGTCCCAGTCGACCTTCACCTTGCGCCAGGCCCGGCTGACCACATCCTTGCCGACAGCGCCTTCGAAAAGGCCGGCCAGCGCGCGTTTTACCCGCCGCGTGTTGGTGCCCGCGAGGTAGACCGCCGCGATCAGCGCCTCGGCCTTCTTCGTCAGCCGCTGGTAGCGCGGCAACGCCTTCGAGCGCCATTCGGTGATCTTGCCAGCTTCATCTTCGATGCGGGCACGCGGCACGCGCACCGTCTCGGCGCCGAACGTGCCGGTGAGCTGGCGCTCGCGGTGCCCATGGCGGTAGCCCTTCTGCGCGCCGTCGCCGCGGCCATAGCGGCAGCGCCCGATGAAGGCCTCCAGTTCTTCTTCGAACAGCGCCTCGATCGTGGCGCGGACGGTCTGCCGAAGCCGATCCTCAATCGGATCGTAGCCGCGCCCCGCTTCCAGTAGCGCAGGCGTGCTGGTGTCTGTAATCTGGTTCATGGCGTAATCTCCCTGGCGGTGCTAGCCGCCGGTTGGGTGGGTTCAAGTCACCCGGAGATTACGCCGCCAAACAATTTCCACCACCCGCGCGACACGACCTGTTCGCCATTGGTTCAAGAACAATGGACGAGTGACATCACCTATATCCGCACGCAGGAAGGCTTCGCCTATCTCGCCGTTGTCATCGATGGTCGTCAGGAAAACGATTCCCCGGATCGTTTTCTGATCCTCCTCCATCTCGCGTCGTGTCGTTGGATGGGCGATGCAAAGCCGCCAGACGACCGAAGTTGTCCTGCAAGCGCTGCTCACGGCGACATGGCGGAGAAAGCCCAGGGAAAAGGTTCTGATCCATTCGGACCAGGGCAGCCAATTCACCAGCATGGACAGGGCAGCGTTCCTTCGGGCCCACAATCTGGAGCACTCGATGAGCCGCCGCGGAAACTGCCATGACAACGCGGTCGCTGAGAGCTTCTTTAACCTGCTGAAGCGTGAGCGGATCAGACGACGGACCTACCGAACACGCAAAGAAGCCAAGCAGGATGTGTCCAACTACATCGAGATGTTCTACAATCCAAAGCGCAAGCACGCCCGGAACGGAATACTGTAGCCCGTCGACTTCGAGCGGCAGCAGAAACTGAGACACGAAGGTGTCCACGATACACGGGGCTATTCATTCTCTGTGACGCTGGAGGCTGCAAACGTCCAGACTATCAGCGCAAAGCGAGTGGGTGAAATCAGTCGCGGAAGGCCCATCCGTCTTTCGGATCTCGCGAGTACCCTGTCCAAGCTTACAGCAGAGGGCACTCCGGCCGGGTAACTTTGCATGTGTCAGTGGGGAACGCGCCGACCGATACCATGCTGCAAACCCGCTCTAACTTAGGCTGAGATGTAAGGTCTTCTTGATTTTTTGACGATTTTACTGCATTCGAGAATGTCTCAAGGGGTACGCTATGAAGTCTGAGAAGCACTTTTCATTCGAAAAGCGCGCTGCTGAAAAAGCCGCCGCGCGTGCCAAGGATGAGCGCGATATCCGCTCAGGCGTCGTTTCCGCAGCTAAACTCGCGCACGAGAACGGCGGCGGTCGGCGAAAGATTAAACTTCTCGGCTCTTCCGCTCGCATGCAGAAATTAGCTTCTCATTACTAAGCGCTGATCTTTTCAGAGCGAATTACGTTGAGATTAGCCGACGCTTCGAACGCCAAAACGAAGATACTCGGACGGCACACGGTCGGTCAGCCATACCCCGTTATCGGCGCGGCAGAACACGTAGCCATCACCATGCATTCTGCCAGCTTCTACCTGCAGAACCGTTGGCTTTCCATGCCTCTTACCGACGCCGGCTGCCGTCGACGGATCGCCCGACAAATGTACGTGTCGGCGCCCCCCGGGAATCAGCCCGGATGCGAAGATCGCATCGAGGCTTTGAGATGCGGTGCCGTGATATAGGAACTCTGGCTGTGAACGGCGGAGCAATACTCGGCCACGGTAGCGGCGCCGTTGTGGTGTCGCGGGCGGCGTAAAAGTCGTCCACTTTTGCCCTTTCCGAGAGGGGAGGGTTGGGGGATTTACACCGTGGATTTGTATTTGAAGGTGCGTCAGGCTCATTTTCAGGATGGCTTGAGCGGACGCCAGATTGCCCGGGATTTTGGGGTCAGCCGGGACAGCGTTGCGAAGATGTTGGCCTATTCGGAGCCGCCCGGGTATCGGCGGACGGCACCGATCAGGCGACCGAAGCTGGATGCGTTCACCGGCCAGATTGACCAATGGCTTGCCGAAGATAAGGTCCGGCCGCGCAAGCAGCGCCACACGGCCAAGCGCATCTTCGAGCGGCTGCGGGATGAGTGCGGGTTTGATGGCGGCTACACGATCGTCAAGGATTACGTCCGGACCAGGAAGCGGACCGGCAAGGAGATGTTCGTGCCGCTCAGCCATCAGCCGGGACATGCGCAGGCAGATTTTGGCGAAGCTCTGGTCGTGATAGGCGGGGTGGAGCAGAAGGCACGTTTCTTCGCCTTTGACCTGCCGCACAGCGATGCGTGCTATGTTCGGGCCTATCCTGCCGCGACCACCGAAGCCTGGCTGGACGGGCATGTCCATGCCTTTGCCTTCTTCGGCGCAGTGCCGCAGTCTATCCTCTACGACAATGACCGCTGTCTGGTCGCCAGGATCATGCCGGACGGCACCCGTGACCGCACACAACGGTTCAGCGCGATGCTGTCGCATTACGTGATCCGGGATCGCTATGGCCGTCCCGGCAAGGGCAACGACAAAGGCAAGGTCGAGGGACTGGTCGGCTATGCGCGGCGGAACTTCATGGTGCCGATCCCGTCCTTTCCGGACTGGGACGCGTTCAACGCTCACCTGGAAGAACAATGCCGCAAACGGCAAGGCGATGTCTTGCGTGGCCACAAGGCCAGCATCGGCGCACGGCTGGACGCCGACCTGTCTGCAATGCGGGAATTGCCTGGGGTGCCCTTTGATGCCTGCGATTTGCAAAGCGGTCAGGTCACATCGACATCCGTGGTGCGCTACCGCGGCAATGATTACTCTGTGCCCGTCGCTTATGGTCACCGTGAGGTCTGGATCAAGGGCTTCGTGACCCGTGTTGTCATTGGCAGCGCCGCCGAGGTGATCGCGGATCATCCCCGTTCCTACGACACCGGTGACATGGTGTTTGACCCACTGCATTACCTGCCGCTGATTGAGCATAAGATCATGGCCTTCGATCAGGCTGCACCCCTGCAGGGCTGGGAGTTGCCGGAAGCCTTCGCCACGCTCCAGCGGTTGTTGGAGGCCCGACAGGGCAAGACAGGCAAGCGCGAGTATGTGCAGGTTCTGCGCTTGCTGGAACGGTTCGAAGTCGACGCCCTGCATCTGGCCATCAAGGATGCGCTGAGAATGGGAGCAATCAGCTTCGATGCGATCAAGCATCTTGTCCTGTGTCGGGTCGAGCGAAGGCCCCCGAGGCTGGATCTCGATGTCTATCCGTTCCTGCCCAGGACCAGTATCACTACCACCTCGGCGGCATCCTATATGAGCCTGCTGGCAGGGGGTGGTGCATGACAGACGCCCCGGAATTACTGCTGACCCATCACCTCAAGACTCTGCGTCTGCCAACCTTCCTGCGCGAGCATGACAAGCAAGCGCGTATCTGCGCCGCAGAGGGCGTGGATCATGTGCGCTATCTGGCCCGGTTGACCGAGCTGGAACTGATAGACCGGGAACGGCGCATGGTGGAACGCCGGATCAAGGCCGCGAGGTTCCCGGCAATCAAAAGCTTGGATAGCTTCGACTTCAAGGCGATCCCGTCGCTCAACAAAATGATGGTGTTGGAGCTCTCCCGCTGCGAATGGATCGAGCGCAAGGAAAACGTCATCGCCCTCGGCCCGTCTGGCACCGGCAAGACCCATATCGCCCTCGGCCTGGGCCTGACCGCCTGCCAGAAAGGACTGCCAGTCGCCTTTGTCACCGCCTCCGCTCTCGTCCACGAGATGATGGAGGCCCGCGACGAGAAACGCCTCCTGCAACTCCAACGCAAACTGACAAAGGTCAAGCTGCTGATCATCGACGAGTTGGGCTTCGTGCCGCTCAGCAAGACCGGTGCCGAACTGCTCTTCGAGCTGATCTCGCAGCGCTACGAGCGCGGTTCAACCCTGATCACAAGCAATCTCCCATTCGAAGAGTGGACGGAAACCTTCGGCACAGAACGCCTGACCGGCGCACTTCTGGATCGGCTGACCCACCACGTCAATATCTTGGAAATGAACGGCGAAAGCTATCGGCTCAATCAAAGCCGCGCCCGCATCGCAACCGCCGGAACATGATCCTCACAGAATTGGCCTGACGGCCAATGCGCCTTGGAACGTGCTTGCTATATGAGGGCCGCACGCTCCAAGGCGCACGCGCTTAAATGGCCTACTTTTGCTCCGCCACAGTGGCCGAGTTTTACTCCGCCGTTGACAGCGGCGAGACCCCCTTGCCGCGCAGCCGCAGCTTGCGCCCCGTCGAGGCGCCCTGCGGGATCGTCACCGAGACCGGCCCCGAAACCGTGGGCACCTCAACCTTTGCGCCCAGAACCGCCTCGTCAAAGGTGATCGGCAGCTCCATCTCGATGTCGTCGCCCGTTCGGGTGAATATCCGGTGCGGCCGGACCGAGACCGTAATATAAGCATCGCCCGGCCCGCCCTGGCCATGGCCGGACGCACCCTTGCCGCGCAGGCGCAGGGTCTGGCCGTCTTTTAGGCCTGCGGGGATCGTCAGCCCGAACGTGTTGCCGTCGGGCATGGTAACGCGCCGTTTCGTGCCGCGCACGGCGTCGAGGAACGTAAGCGCCCGATTGATGCCGCCTGCCTGATGGAGGCGGAGCGAGATAAGACACGTGCATAACGACGTCTTTAGCGACGTGTCTTATCGGGAGGCGCTATGTTGGGTGAGGTTCTGGGTGTCGAACGGCGCCGTCGTTGGAACGACGAGGAGAAGCTCGAGATCTTGCTGGAAGTGGGTGTTGGCGGGGCTTCGGTTACGCAAGTTGCTCAGCGACATGAGCTCACACGCTCG
>NZ_DFRG01000070.1:36427-36621 GCF_002378135.1 Thioclava sp. UBA3469 | reverse complement strand
ATGGCGAGCGCTACTCGCATAGCTGGTCGGAAAGCCTGCCCGATTTCGTGAAGCTCGCCGAGAGCTTCGGCTGGAAGGGGATGCAGGTCTCCGACCCCGCCGATCTCGACGATGCGATCATGGAGATGATCAAGCATGACGGCCCGGTGCTGTTCGACTGCCTCGTGGAGAAGCACGAGAACTGCTTCCCGATG
>NZ_DFRG01000070.1:12253-36115 GCF_002378135.1 Thioclava sp. UBA3469 | reverse complement strand
GAACTGCTTCCCGATGATCCCGTCCGGCAAGCCGCATAACGAGATGCTGCTGGCGGCCGATGCCGATGTCTTCAAGGAAGGCGCGGCGCTGGTGTGAGCGACGCCGGGGGCGCTGCCCCCGGACCCCCGGGATATTTGGACCAAGCCGAAGATCGGGTCCGAACTAGGAAGAGGAGAGAGGCAATGGCCGCTCTGAAGATCAAGAAAGGCTCCTCGAGCCATTCCGCTTACGACCTGCGCGACAGCCACGACCAGATTGAGCGCAGCCATACGCTCGCCGTGATCGTCGACAACGAGGCGGGCGTTCTGGCCCGCGTGATCGGGCTGTTCTCGGGCCGGGGCTACAACATCGACAGCCTGACCGTGGCCGAGGTGGACCATAAGGGCCATCGCAGCCGGATCACCGTCGTCACCCGCGGCACCGAGAACGTGATCGACCAGATCAAGGCGCAGCTGGGCCGGATCGTGCCGGTCCATGAGGTGAAGGACCTCACCGTCGAGGGCTACCCGGTCGAGCGCGAACTGGCGCTGATCAAGGTTGCGGGCACGGGCGACAAGCGCATCGAAGCGCTGCGTCTGGCCGAGATCTTCCGCGCCAATGTGGTCGACTCGACGCTGGAGAGCTTTGTCTTCGAGATCACCGGCACGCCCGAGAAGATCGACGCTTTCGCCGATCTGATGCGCCCGCTGGGTCTGGCCGAAGTGGCCCGCACCGGGGTCGCGGCCCTCTCGCGCGGGGCCTGAGCCAGAGCGACATGGCCGAGCCGCATCCCGCCTCAGGTCCTGCTCTGGGTGTCGTCATCGTCACCTATCGGTCTTCGGACGTGATCGCGGCCTGCCTTGCCTCGCTGCGGGCAGCGACCGGCGTGGCGCTGCATGTGGTGGTAGTCGACAATGCATCGCCCGATGACACGGTGGAGGTGATCCGCGCAGCCGTCCCCGATCTGATGGGGGCAGCGGAGGCGGGTCAGGAAGGCATTGCTCTGATCGAAGCGGGGAGCAATGGAGGGTTTGCTGCGGGCGTCAATCTGGGGCTGGCGCGGCTCGCGGCCAATCCCGCGGTCGACCGGTTTTGGTTGCTCAACCCCGATTGCGTGGTGCCGCCCGAGACGCCAGCCGCTCTCGCCTCCCATGATCCCGGACCGCGAGGCGCCGCGATGATCGCGCATCGGGTGGTCTATGGTGATGATCCGGGCACGATCCAGATCGACGGCGGGGGGATCGACCGGCGCACCGGGATCACCCAAAACCTCAACCAGTTCGCTCCCGCCGACAGCCCTGCCCCGGACCCGTCCCGGATCGACTTCGTCACCGGCGCGAGCCTCGTCGCCACCCGCGCCCATCTCGAGCGTGCAGGGCCGATGACGGAGGACTATTTCCTTTACTACGAAGAGGTCGACTGGGCGTTGCGCCGGGGCGATCTGCCGATCTCCTATTGCGAAGGCGCGGTCGTCCATCACGTCGCGGGCACGGCGATCGGCTCGCAGCGGATGGGCTCGGTCGCCTCGCCTTTCTCGCAGTACTTCAAGCATCGCGCACGGGCGATGTTCCTGCGCCGCCATTTCCCCGCCGGGCTGATCGGCGGTGCGGCGTGGTCGCTGGCGAAAGCCGCGCAGCTGCGGGCCCAGGGGCATGGGGCGGAAGCCGCAGCGCTCTTGCGGGGCTTCTTCGGGATGGCACCGCCCGGAGCGGTGCTGGCCGCGCTCAGCCCCGATGCGCGAGCGAAGATCGGGCGTTAATCCCCTCGCCGATGCGTCTGCGCAAACCGTGTGTAGCTGGTGCCGCGCGCCTCAGGCCGTCTCGCATCCTCGGGTGCATCGCCCCCCTCTTTCACCGCCTCGGTCAGCATCCACATGCCCGCGCCGAACAGAAAGAAGGTGAAGGCATAGATCGACTCCCAGACATAGACGGTGCAGAGCGTGAAGGTCATCCCCGCGAAGGTGAACACCCAGGAGCGGCGGAAATTCTGCATCCGCGTATCGCCGCTGAAATCGCGGAACATCACCTTGAACAGCCCCCAGACATAGCCACTCGTGACCAGCAGGAAGCCCGGGATGCCATAGCGCACCGCCATCACCAGCCAGAAATTATCCATCGAGCCGGAATACATATACCACGGCCGCACCCAGTCGTTCAGGCCGATGCCGAAGATCGGATTGGCCCAGACATTCTTCAGCCCCCAGTCGAAGATGATCGTGCGCCAATAGGCGGTATGGGCCGAGAAGGTCGCGTAGCTAAGAAACACCATGATCGGCGAGCGGTTCGACAGCAGGTCGACCGTGACATAGGCGAAGGCACACAGCCCCGTCAGCAGCCACCAGCGCCATTCGATCCGCACGAAGGTGACGTACCAGCCGATCAACCCCAGCTGCAGCAGCAGCGACAGAAGCGCCCCCGAGGAGAGCGCGAGAAAGCCGTTGAGCAGGATCAGCCCGCTCGCCACCACCCGCCAGCCGAGCGACTTGATCCCATCGAAGGCCACGAAAGCGAAGGCGAAGACGACCGAGCAATAGAGCCCGAAATGGATCGGATGCGCGAAGGGGCCTTGCACCCGCTCCAGCCCCAGGCGCGGCTCCTGAAAGTTGTAGGTGATCGTGCCCATCCCCGGCAGCTTGTCGATCAGTGTCGGGATCAGCGTCGTGCCGGTCTTCGTCTCGTAAAGCGAAAACGGCGTGAGGATCAGCACCGACCAGATCAGCACCTTGCCCAGCGCCGCGAAATCCTCGCGCGAGCGGATATAGGCGCGCCCGATCAGGTAGCCGCCCAGAACCTCCAGCCCGACAGACCCCGCCTGCTGGATCACCCGGTCGGGGTTGTTGACCGCCAGCGCGACCGACAGCCACAGCGCATGGAACAGGAACAGCCAATCGACCGGGAGCATCCGCCCTGCCCGCCCGCTGAAGACCCGCGCGAAGGCGGGCAGGATGAAGGCCATCAGCACGAGGCGGCTTCCGGTGATCGCAAGCGGGCCGAGGTTGAACTTGAAGGGCAGCAGGATCGACAGCACGAACAGCAGCACCGGCCACGGCAGTTTCGCGGTCGCGAGCGCGGCGGTCTCTGCGATACGATTTCGCCCGCCCGCGCGGCTTTTCGGGCGCGCACGTTGCGGCGTGGCACTGCCAATCGCCCCGGCGCGCATCAGCGCATCGCCCCGCTCACCGCCGGGCGGCTCGCGGTCAGATCAAGCGCCTCGATCTCGCCGTGGAAGCTGCCCTTGCCGAAGGGATTGCCCAGCGCGAGGCCCCAATATTCCATCGGCTTGAGCCGCCCCGAGACGGTGCCCTTGCCGATCACCTCCTCGCCCGCGAGCACCTCGAAAAGGCTCTCCTCGGACGCGTAGCGGAAGGTGATGTCGTGCCACTTGCCGTCATAGATCGGGACGCGCTTGGTACGCAGGAACAGCCGTTGCCCGCTCTCGGGCCAGAACTCGACCTCGAACGTGCCGCGTCCGGTCACTCGCACGATCAACGACTGATGCACGCGCAACAACTCCCCGGCGGATTTGTAATCGCCTACCGCGCGCAGCTTCATATGCAGCGCGAAGCGATCCGCCCCGTAGAGCGGCGCGACCATCTCGCGCGGGATCACCACGGCGCCGCCGCCCAACCCGAATTCCAGCGCGCCGGGGCTGAGCGGGATCGAGTCGAGCGCCTCCGGCTGCGCCCCGGCATGCGAGATCAGTCGGCCCAGCTCGGGGTCATAGCTGAGGATACGGTCGTCGCGGACCATGACATAGCCGCTGCTCTGCGCGCTCCGCCCGTCGGGCAGCGTCAGCGAGAGGGTCACCTTGTGCCGCCCCGGCATGCGAAAGCCCACCGGCACCTGCGCGCCGTCGAGGCTGGTCTGCCCGTCGATCCCCCAGCGATAGGCGACCTCGGCTGGGTCCACCCCTTCGGGCAGCACACTCTCGCGCGCGTCGAATTGCAGCGTGGTGCCGCCGCCTTCGCTGCGCGCGAACCGCATGACCGGCTGGAACGCCTCCGGACCGCCGAGAATATCGAGCATCGGCGCACCGATCCCGCTCCCGGCCAAGGCCCCACCCGGAAGATAGGCGTAATTCATGATCTCACGCGGCGCACCGGTGCGCGCGGCGACGAAGAGCTGGTCGTAATAGCTCGCCCGCTGCGGCGTGATGTCCTGAATCAGCAGGTTGTCGCGGAGCTTCCAGTCGGGCTGCCCCGCCGGGCCTGCGATCTCGCTCACCGCATTGCGGGCGATCTCGACGGCGCGGGCGTCGCGCGCCACGCGGATCTGCGGGATCCAAAGAACCGGATCGCGTTTCTCGCCCTCGGAATAGACGTCATGGATGAGCGTATTGTTGGCGATCTTCACGCCTTCCGCCTCCCCCACCGTGATCCCGTGCAGATGGGCGTTGATGATGACGTTCCCGCTGATCTCGATATTGCGGTAGAACATTTCCGCGCCCGCCTTGCCGCGATCGACCAGCTCGTTGCGCATCAGGATCGACTGGGTAAAACCGCCCTCGCCGGAATTGAGCAGGTTGTTCGTGATTGCGATTTCACGGCTGGGCCGTTCGGTGCCTGCGGTCCAGAACTGGATCATGTCGGCATGATCGCCCGACGCGACGGCACGGCGAAAATCGTGAATGTGGTTGTTTGCGATCTCTGCGCGTTCGATCTGGGCGAAGTTCAGCCCGTCCATCCGCATATCATGGATGTCGTTGCCGACTACTCTCAGATCGGTGCAATCGGTGAAGACCCCGCCGCGGTAAAAGCGACGAAACTCGGAGCGCTCGACCGTGATCCCGGTCGAGGCGCGCACCGCCAGCCCGAAGGCGGTGGGCAACGGCCCCTGCTCGATCAGATCCGGATCGGCGGGGGCGAGGTCCCCATCGAACAGCACATCACGGATCGTCAAATCGCGCGTGGTGAAGACCTGAAACGGGCGGGTGTTGGATCGATCGCCGTCAGAGTAACGGTAATCGAAAGTCACCGCTTCGATCACGACATGGCTGACTTCCCGCAGGTTCATCTGCGCGATCACCGCCCGGTTGTCCGGATCGGCAGAGCGGAAGGTGATCGGCGCATCCTCGCGCCCCGTCAGTCCCCGCAGATCGAGCGCGTCATAGTCGCCCGGCGCGATCAGAACCGTGTCGCCCGGCGCCAGCTTCGCGCCGATCCGCGCCAGCCCGGCCGTATCCGAGACCTGCCAGTCGCGCGCTATCGCGGGCAGCGCCCCGAGCACCAGAAGACCGACGGCCAAAAGCCCACGCCGTCCGACGCGGGCTGCATGCCTCGTGGTGAATGCGATCTGCTCCATCGCTGCCTGCCTGTTCCGGGCCACTTTTTGCGGCTCTGATATCTTGACGTCACGCTAGCGTGAGCAGGATCGACGCGGCAAGTGCTTTAACCCAGATTAAACCTTGCACATTGCCATTGTGGCCTTCGCGCCGCTAAAGCCGCCCGAAAACCGCCTGCCGCAGCATCCAGCCCATCCGCGCGAGCCGCAGTCTCGCGAGCGTCGCCACGGCGCGCCACCGCTCGGTCGCGTCGCGCAGGTCGGGATGGCGCAGCACCTTTGGCAGATGGGCGAGGATCGAGACGGGCATCAAGAGCGCCTTCGCCCCCCAGCGCAGCCGCGCGGGCAGGTTTGATCCATTCACGCCGAAACCTTCCTCGGTCAGCCGCCGCCATTTACGCGATAGCGCAGCCCAGTCCTGCCGCGACGGATGGCCCACGCGCAGCCCGTCGGCATAGATCAGCGAATAGCCCTTCGCGGTCGCCCGACGGCACCAGTCGAGATCCTCCGACAGCCCCGCGATGAAGGGGCCGGTGGCTTCATAGACATCGCGCCGGGTCAGCAGGTTACCGGTGCCGGAGAAGCCCTTCTCCTCGATATAGCGGCGAAAATCGAAGGCGAAGACGGTCTCGAAAGCCTCTGCGCCGGATCGCGGCGGCGGGGTCTCGTCGAAGACGAAGACATGCCCGCCGACCAGATCGCCCTGCCCGGCCACGGCGAAGGCGGTCGCGATCCAGTCCGGGTCGGCCACGCAGTCGCTGTCGATGAAGAACAGACGCGCCGCTGTCGTCTCGGCCACGCCACGATTGCGGGCCTCTGCCGCGCCTTTCTTGGTCTCGGTCACGATCCGAAGGTTGGGATAGGCCGCACGGACGGGGCCCAGATCATCGGTCGAGCCATTGTCGACCACCAGCAGCTCGCAACGCGCGTCGAGCTGCGGCGCAAGCGTCTCGAGGCAGCGCATGAGCCGCGTGACGTCGTTGTAATGCGGAATGATGATCGCGGCCTCGGCCATCACAGCGCCTTCACCAAGTTTAACAACGCCGCGTCGTAAGCCGCAAGCCGGTCGATCCCGCGCGCCAGCGCCACCTTCGCCTCTGCCGCGAGGCTGTCGCGATCAGCGAACCCTTGCTCCAGCGCCGCCATCCCCGCATCCGCATCCGCCTTGGTCGCATCGACCGTGTGGTCATATCCCAGCGCGCCGAACAGCCCCGCAAACTTGCGGCTATAGGCGAGCGGCACCACAGCGACACCGGACGAGAACGCCGCGATACAGGCATGCATCCGTGCGCCGGTGAAGAAATCGAGCCCCGCGATATAGCTCTTCGCCTCGGACGGGCTTGCGAAGGCGGGCGCGCAGATCACATCATGCTCGGCCGCCAGCACCTCGCAGGCGCGCAGGTCATCCTCGATCACCATCGGGCCTTCGGGCACGATCACATGCGGCACCAGATGGACCTCCGCCCCCTGCCCCTTGAACCAGTCGATCGCGCGCGCGATCAGCGCGGGATAATCCAGCGCCATCCCGAAATCGTTGCCCCCGTGATAGCCTCCCGCCATCAACAGCCCCGAGACGTTGATACCCACACGTACCGGCCCATCGTCGCGCGGCGCGGGCGGGTCATACGGCAGCCGCAGCGCCAGATCGGAGGCCAGAACGGGCACGCCACGATAGCCCAGATCGTCCAGCGCCGCGCGCGAGCGTTCGTCGCGCACCGCCACCAAAGCTGAGCGGTTGAGGCTCAACCGCGCCAGCCGCTTCGACCAGCCTTTGGTGAAGGGTCCCACGGTCTGCGGCGCGACCACTAAAGGCGTGCCCGCGAGATGGGTGGCGAACTTCATCCAGAACATCTTCACCAACCGCGAGGCCCCGTAGATATCGGCGAAACTGTCGCCGCCACCAATGTCGATCACCAGATCAGCAGCCTTAACTTCGGCCCACAACCCTTTGGGAGATTTCAGAAACGCGCCATCCACCTCGATCAGCCGCAAATCATCGCCTGACACATAGGGCGCGCGTCGGTCCTTCCAGTCGAGCACGGTGATCGCAATCTCGCGCCCCGCTTTGGCGGCAAGATCGCGCAGCAGGGCGATCTCCGACACGGTCAGTGCGCCGACGCCAAGATTGTCCGAGCGCGTCGAGTGGAAGATCAGGCAGACGCGCAGCGTGCGGCTCATTTTCGGCCCCGCAACACACGTCGGACCGTGCCCGCGAAATTGCGCAGGTTCCGCGTGACCGGGTTTTGCAGCGCGCAGGCGCGCAGGTTCATCCCCTCGTAGCGCGGGATCGGACGGGCCATCAGTTTGAGCGCGGCGAGACGCGCAAAAAGGGCGCGGCGACGTTCGCGCTGACCGGGCTGGATCGCGGCCAGCTCCGCCACATCGAACGGCGCGGTCTCGACCGCCGCGGCCGCCTCGGCCTCCCTCAGAATTTCCGCGCCCAGCCGCGTGCGCGCCACAATCAGGCTGCGTCCCGGCGCCTCCTCGAACAGCGGATAGCCCGCATCGTCGGCCTCCCACGCATCGGCGCAGACCAGATCGGCGGCGACGCCGGTGCCATCGGCGCAAATCTTGCAGCGGTGCTGGACATGGCGCGAGAGCACCCCGCCCCAGGCCGCGTGATAGCTCGTCTCGCGGGTAGAGCCATCATGCAGCGCGGCCACCGTCTTTCCCGGCCAGCCATTGCCGCGATAGCGCAGGCCCGCCAGCTGAGCCTCGGGCGCGCCCATCTCCGCCAGCAATTCCCGTGCGCCCTCCGCACTGGGAACGCCCGCGCAGAAAAAGGACAGGATCACCGGGAAACTCCGCGCAAGTTTCGGATCGCGCGCGACCAGCGCCCGCAAAGCCACCGCATCGCAAGGCTTTCCGATCACCGCGAAACGCCGCCCGTCCGCGATGAGCGCCGAAAGATCTGCCAGCGGCGCCGAAGGCGCATAGCGTGACCCAGCCGCCCCCAGAACCTCGTCGCGCGTGGTGCTCAGCCGCATCCGGTTGCCGATCGGGTTCTCGGGATCGGGCTCGATCTGGGCGATGGCATCGACGCGGCCCGATTGCAGCAGATGCAGCGCCAGCGCCGAGAGCGCCCCGCCCGACGCCCCCGCATGGCGCAGATCCGCGTCGGTGGCGTGGCCGCCCTTCATCTCCATGAACCGCCCCCAGAGCGGCTCCTCTCCGGGCGCGATGCGCTGCGCGCTCTGGCCCAAGCCCGGGCAGCACGCGGCAATCGCGGTCTCCGCTCGCGCGCTGATCTCGGCGCTTTGCACCGGGCGCAGGAAGCCGCGCGCATCGGGCGCCATCGCGATCTCATCCGGCGCGACCCCGGCACACAGCCCGCAGCCCGCGCAGAGATCGCCCGCCGCGACATGGGCGAGCGCCTCGCTCGAAGGCGTCGAAATGGGGCTGTGATGGGTCATGCTCGGCCGATCTGGTTTTCAAGGAGTTGAACAGCAAAGCCGTGAATCTGGCAAGGCTTGGCTGGGTCGGTCGGCGCGCGTGACGTGGCCGTCAAGCCACAGCCGCCACAGCGCGCTTGACCCGACGGCCCCTCGGGCGGGATTATGGGCGCAAAACATGCGCGGGCGGCCAAACCCCGCGCCATATCGGACAGTACATGCTTCGCACCGCGATCCTCATTCTCAGCGGGAACGCCGCCACCTCGGCGCTGATGCTCGCGCGCAACCTCGCGATCGCGCGGCTGATCCCGGTGGCCGATTACGGCGTGGCCGCGACTTTCGCGATGGTGATGGCGGTGATCGAGATGGGCTCGACGCTGGGGCTGCAGCAGCAGATCGTTCAGTCAAAGCGCGGCGACGACCCCGCGTTTCAGGCGGCACTTCAAGGTTTCCAACTGCTGCGCGGCGTGATTGCGGCGGCGGCGCTGTTCGTGCTGGCCGGGCCGATCGCAGGCTTCCTCGATATCCCAGGAGCGGCACCCGCCTATCGCTGGCTCGCGCTGGTGCCGCTCCTGACGGCGGCGCAGCATTTCGACATTCACCGCGCCCAGCGCAGGGGCCACTATCGCCCGATGCTGCTGACGGGGGCGCTGCCCGCATTGGCCGCGCTTATCGCGATCTGGCCGCTCTCGCGCCTCTTCGACGACTGGCAGGTGGCGCTTTGGGCGATCCTGCTGCACGCGGCCCTCGGCGTTCTGGTCTCGCACCTGATGGCCGAGCGCCGCTACCGCCTGCGCCTCGACCGCGCCGAGATGCGCGCGAACCTGCGTTTCGGCGCGCCGCTTCTGGCCAATGCCGCCCTGATGTATCTGGTCTTTCAGGGCGACAAGATCATCGTCGGGCGGCTGGCGGGGATGGAGGCGCTGGCGATCTTCGCGATGGGCATGACGCTGACGCTGACGCCCACGCTGATCGGCGCGAAGTCAGTGCAGAACCTCTTTTTGCCGAAACTTTCGGCCGCGCATGGCCGTGCGGACGCCTCAGCGCATCGCCAGCTTGCCGGGGCGACATTCGAGGGGATGTTCCTCACCGGATCGATCCTGCTGCTGGGCACGGTCCTGATCGGACCGCTCGTCGTCACGGCCCTTTTGGGGGCGAAATATGCAAGCCTCCTGCCGCTCCTGATCCCCTTCGCGCTGATGAATGCGCTCCGCGCGATCAAGAACGGGCCGAGCACGGTCGCGCTCTCGGCGGGGCAGACCGATAACGGCTTTTGGGGGAACCTGCCCCGGATCTTGGTGCTGCCGCTGAGCTATTGGGCGCTCACCCAGACCAGCTCGGTCGTGCCGGTGATCTGGCTCGGGGTCGCGGGTGAGGCGATCGGTCTTGGCGTGGCGCTCTGGCGGCTGTCACGGGTCATGGCGCTGCCACAGGTTGGTCGCGCCGCGCTGACGACCGCACTCGTGTTGATCGCGGTCCCGCTGATCACACTCGCCGCGCCCAGCGCGCTGGTGATCTGGCCGATCGCGCTGATCCTGAGCGCGGTGCACCTTGCCGCCCTGCCCCATCTGCGGGCCTATTTCGGACGCCCGCAGATCGGCACTGCCTGACCCCGCGCCTCTGTACGATTTTCGTGCTACACTCCCCGATGACGCGCGCCATAAACCAAAGAGGGAGGATCGGTATGAACCGGTTTCTGGGTTATGTCTTCGTCGCGGCTTTGTCATTCACCACACCTGTCCTTGCCGAGGAGATGCGTGAGGTTCCGGTCTATTTCTCAGCCGGAGCGGATAGCGCGGTTCTGAGCGATCGCATCAAGGGCTATGACAGCGTGATCTACACGATTGGCGCCGAGGCCGGACAGACGATCGATATCAAGCTGTCCACGAAACACACCGCCACGTATTTCAACCTCTACGGTCCCGGGAGCGGCCCGGGCGATCAGGCGATCATGACCAGCCAGTTAACGCCCGAGCTGAATCACTACACAGGCACGCTGCCCAGTTCGGGGACCTACAAGATCTCGGTCTACATGATGCGCTCAGCGGCGCGGCGCGACGAGGTTGCGAATTTCGACATCCGGATCGGGATCACCGGGAAGACCGGCGCGATCGTGCAGGGCGATTATGCCGACGGGCTACAGGGCGGGCCCGATTTCTGGGAGGTCCAGACCGGCGACATCAACGATCCGCTGAACCTGCGCGCGGGGCCCTCGACCGGGGCTACGATCCTCGGGCGGTTCCCCGAGGGGGCGATCCTGCGCAACATGGGCTGCCGGATGGCCGAGGGCCAGCGCTGGTGTCAGGTCGCGGCGACCGAAGGGTCTCTGACCGGCTGGGTTGCCGGGCGCTACCTTCGTGAAGGCTCCTCCCCGCCGCCACGCGTGGCCGAACCCGAGACCCGCGATCAGCAGGTCCAGTTCGCCCCCGGCACAAGCGGCGCGGTGCTGAGATCGACCCTCGCCCCCGGAGCCGCGGTGAACTACCGGCTCGGTGCTCGGGAAAAGCAGTTCCTGACGGCGCAGCTCCAGACCGACTCGCCTGCGGTGCATTTCAACATCTTCACCCCGGACAGCGAGCTTCTCTACGAGAGCCGCGGCGGCAGGCGGGACTATCGCGGCCAGCTTTGGCTCAACGGAGAGAACCGGATCACGGTCTACAATATCGGTGACGCCCCGGCCCCCTTCACGATGATCGTCGGGATCGAGTGAGCATGCGGGCGCAAACCGGTGAGAGCAGTTCGATGACCATGATGACGACACTCACACGCAGGGCCGCAACCGCGATCCGGGCGAGCGTAACCCTGATCGCGCTCGCAGCCTGCGTCCCAGAGCCACCCGACGGACGGCCAAGCCCGCTCGACGGGCACTGGGTCGGAAGGTACACCCCTCAGTCCATGCGTGTGATGGATCGCCCCTGCACACCGGGCTATGGCGGGATACGCATACAAGACGGCCGGGTTTCGGGCGAGGCTACCAACACCTACGGAGCCTCCTACAGGATTTCCGGGCATGTCGTCGGAGCCGACCGGATCGTCGGGAATTTCTACTTCCGGACGCGTTCTGTCGGCTCGCTCAAGGGGCACCTCGTCAAGGGGCGCCTCGTGGGGAATTATGAAAACGTCGACGGGTGCAGGGGCAGCTGGGTCGCCACGCGTCAGTGAGGAGGCTTACTCGGAAACCTTTTTCACGAATTGCGACTTCAGCCCCATCTGACCGATGCCGGGCACCTTGCAGTCGATGTCGTGATCGCCATCCACGAGACGAATGCCGCGCACCTTGGTGCCGACCTTCACGACCGAGGAAGAGCCCTTCACCTTGAGGTCCTTGATCACGGTCACCGTGTCGCCATCGTTCAGCACGTTGCCGACCGCATCGCGCACCTCGGCGGGCGCATCCGCGTCACCCGATGCCGACCATTCATGGCCGCATTCGGGACAGATCAGGAGGGCGTCCATCTCGTAGGTGAAGGACGAGTTGCATTCGGGGCACGGGGGCAAGGTATCGCTCATGGGTCATGCCCTTAGTCTCACGCGCCTGTTATCGCCAGAAAAATCGTTCACCTGCGACAAAAAGCGAGATGCACCGGTGCGACCGGCGCGGCTCCAGCCCGCTCAGGCGGGATCGGGCAGGCCGTGAACCTCGCCCGCACGCAGCACCTCGGGCGCATAGGCCTTGCGAGCGAACACCTCACGGACATCCTCGACGAAGCTCTCCAGCGGGTCCATCGGATAGGCCGGATCGAAGCTCGACTGATCCCAGCGCTCGCAGAATTGCTCGCAGCTACTATAGCAGGGATGGTCCTTGAACTTCTGCCGCTCTTCCGGGTCCCAACCGTAGTGATGGCCGTAATAGGCCATCTGGAAGATGCCGTGATGCTCCACCACCCACGAGACCTCTTCGCGGACATAGGGGCGCAGGATTTCAGCGGCCATCCGGTCGTGGTTCTGCGGGGCGAGCCGGTCGCCGATATCGTGCAGCAGCGCCGCTACGACCCAATCGAGATCCGCCCCGTCGCGCCGGGCCCGCGTCGCCGCCTGCAGCCCGTGGTCGAGCCGCGTGATCTGGTAGCCCGACAGCGTCTCCTCCGCCTGCGCGGCCAATTCGCGCAACAGCCGGTCCGCCGTGCCTGCAAGGAAGGGCTTTTCCAGCTCTTCGAGTAGTTCGTAATCCTCGCGGGTGCCGTCTTTCATCTGGGTGAAGGAGACTGTCGGTCCGGATGCGGTCATCTGCGGTCCTTCCGGTTGCGGGTTTCAATCCTCGGCCCCCTCGGGCCACTGCGCATATCGTGACGCGCGGGGGCGCAAATGACCAGAACCCGTCCCTGCGCTCTTCCCCAAGAAATAATGCGGCCCTCTCCGGGGGGTTGGAGAGGGCCAGTTTCGCCGATCAGGCTCATTCGTTGACCGCCCGAGCTTATCGTCGTTTTGCCTGGGCCTTCTCAGCGTCTGGGGCGAGCGCACCCGCCCCGGATCTCGTTTTCGCGCGCGGCGCTTAGTGCAGCGCCATCTCGCGCGCGGTCATCAGGGTGACGGTGGTCGCACCGCCTCCCATGCGGATATCGGTCACGTCGAGCGCGTGGTGATCGAGGTCGCCACCGAGGCAGGCGATCTCGATGCCCGTGAAGGTCGCGTCGATCAGCGAGGTCAGTTCCTCGCCCACCAGCTCGGCCTCGATGCCACCGGGAATCCGGCGCGTGGCTTTCGGGGTCACCTTCTTATTGCCGACGATCAGATCCAATTTCCGCTCCTTTTGCCGCCTTTGGCGGTCGTTCTGTCCCTCGGCCCGCCATGCGAATGGGCCCCAGTCGTCACGTCCCAGTCCCCGACACGCGGATCGCGTGGCGTCGTCGTCGGGGCCCCGGCCGCCAGACCGAGACCCCTGTCCCTCAAGAGCAACCGCTGGTCGCCCCGCAGGTGTTGCACTTCATGCAGGTGCCGTTGCGCACGAGCGTGTAGTTGCCGCAATCGCCGCAGGCCTCGCCCTCGTAGCCCTGCATCTTCGCCTTGGCGCGCGCATCCATCTGGACACCGCCAGAGGAGACCGCCGTGGAGCTGGACGCACGGGCCTGCGCGCTTTGCGCGGGCATCTGCGAGGTCACGACGTCCACACCGCCCTGCAGCACCATCAGCTCTTGCGGCAGGCGCTTGCGCAGGTAGCCGGTCGAGGAAATCTGGCGCAGCACTTCGAGCGATTTCGAGGCGTTCTCGGACATCGGCTCGACATTGCCATCGGCGCGCTTGCCCTCGTTCTCACCGCCGCCCAGATCGTCGAAGCTGGTGCCCTGCGGCTTGATATGCGCGAGATCGGTGCGGTCGAGATAGGACACGGCGAGTTCGCGGAACACGTAATCGAGGATCGAGGTCGCGTTCTTGATCGAGTCGTTGCCCTGAACCATTCCGGCGGGTTCGAACTTGGTGAAGGTGAAGGCGTCCACGAACTCCTCCAGCGGCACGCCGTATTGCAGGCCGACCGACACGGCGATCGCGAAGTTGTTCATCATCGCCCGGAAGCCAGCGCCTTCCTTGTGCATGTCGATGAAGATCTCGCCCAGCGTGCCGTCGTGGTATTCGCCGGTGCGCAGATAGACCTTGTGGCCGCCCACGACCGCCTTCTGGGTGTAGCCCTTGCGGCGCTCGGGGAGCTTCTCGCGGTGGCTGCGCACGATCTCCTTGACCAGCACCTTCTCGACGATCTTCTCGGCGAGCACGGCGGCTTTTTCCTGGGTCGAACCGGTGGCGAGGATTTCCTCGGCCTCCTCGTCATCCTCGACCAGCGCGGCGGCCAGCGGCTGCGACAGCTTGGAACCGTCACGATAGAGCGCGTTCGCCTTGATGCCGAGCGACCAGCTGAGTTCATAGGCCGCTTTCACGTCTTCGATCGAGGCGTGGTTCGCCATGTTGATCGTCTTCGAGATCGCCCCCGAGATGAAGCTCTGCGCGGCGGCCATCATGTAGATGTGGCTGTCGACGCTGAGGTAACGCTTACCCTTCTTGCCGCAGGGGTTGGCGCAGTCGAACACGCTCAGGTGCTCGTCCTTCAGGTGCGGCGCCCCTTCCAGCGTCATCGTCCCGCAGACATGGTCGTTGGCGGCGTCGATCTGCTTCTTGGTGAAGCCGAGGTGACGCAGCATGTCGAAGGTTGGATCGTTCAGCTTCTCGGCCGGGATGCCCAGCGTCTGGGTGCAGAACTCCTCGCCCAGCGTCCACTGGTTGAAGACGAAACGGATGTCGAAGGCGGTCGGGAGCGCGGCCTCGACCTTCTCGATCTCGCGCGGACCGAAGCCGTGGCCGATCAGCGCCGTGGTGTTGATGTCGGGGCAGTTGCCAAGGCTGGCGTGACCCACCGCATAGGCGATGATCTCTTCGATCTGCGCCGAGCCGTAGCCCAGCGTCTCGAGCGCACCCGGCACCGAGCGGTTGATGATCTTGAAGTAGCCGCCACCCGCGAGCTTCTTGAACTTCACCAGCGCGAAGTCCGGCTCGATCCCGGTGGTGTCGCAATCCATCACGAGACCGATCGTCCCGGTCGGCGCGATCACCGACACTTGGGCGTTGCGGTAGCCGTGCTTCTCGCCCAGCGCCAGCGCCTCGTCCCAGGCTTGGGTGGCGAGCGCGATCAGGTCCTGATCGGGGCAGCCCTTGTGGTCGAGCGCGACCGGCTTGGTCTCGAGGTTCTCGTAGCCGTCGGTCTTGCCGTAAGCCGCGTTGCGGTGGTTACGGATGACGCGCAGCATGTGCTTGGAGTTCTTCTCGTAGCCCGGGAAGGCACCCAGCTCGCCGGCCATTTCTGCCGAGGTGGCGTAGGAGACACCGGTCATCACGGCGGTCAGCGCGCCACAGAGCGCCCGGCCCTCTTTGCTGTCGTAGCCCAGACCCATGTTCATCAGCAGGCCGCCGATATTGGCATAGCCGAGGCCCAGCGTGCGGAAGTCGTAGCTGCGCTGCGCGATTTCCTTCGAGGGGAACTGCGCCATCAGCACCGAGATTTCCAGCGTCACGGTCCACAGACGGGTGGCGTGCATGTAGCTTTCCGCGTCGAACTTGCCGTCCTTGTAGAAGGTCAGCAGGTTCATCGAAGCGAGGTTACACGCCGTGTCGTCGAGGAACATGTATTCCGAGCACGGGTTCGATCCGCGGATCGCGCCGTCTTCGGGGCAGGTATGCCATTCGTTGACCGTGTCGTGGAACTGGATGCCCGGATCGGCGCAGGCCCAGGCGGCGTGGCCAACCTGCTCCCACAGCTCGCGCGCCTTCACGGTCTTCGCGACCTTGCCGTCGGTGCGGCGGATCAGTTCCCAATCGGCATCGTCCTTCACCGCTTTCAGGAAAGCGTTGGTGACGCGCACCGAGTTGTTCGAGTTCTGGCCCGAGACCGAGACATAGGCTTCCGAGTCCCAATCGGTGTCGTAGGTCGGGAATTCGATGCTGGCATAACCCTGCCGCGCATATTGCAGCACGCGGTTGATATAGGTCTCCGGGATCATCACGCGCTTGGCGGATCTGATCGCCTCTTTCAGCGCCTCGTTCTGGCTCGGATCGACCGAGGTTTCCGTCGATCCGTCGAATTCGCGGATCGCGGTGAAGATGCCGTTCAGCTCGCGCTCATGCAGCTTGGAGCCCGCGACCAGCGAGGCCACTTTCTGCTCTTCGATGACCTTCCAGTTGACGAATTCCTCGATATCGGGGTGATCCATATCGCAGATCACCATCTTCGCCGCGCGGCGCGTGGTACCGCCCGACTTGATCGCACCCGCCGCGCGGTCGCCGATCTTCAGAAAGCCCATCAGGCCCGAGGATTTGCCGCCGCCCGAGAGGCTCTCGCCCTCGGCGCGCAGGCTCGAGAAATTGGTGCCGGTGCCCGAGCCGTATTTGAACAGGCGCGCCTCACGGACCCAGAGGTCCATGATCCCGCCCTCTTTCACCAGATCGTCGGAGACCGACTGAATGAAGCAGGCATGGGGCTGCGGATGCTCGTAGGCCGAGGTCGAGGAAGTCAGCTTGCCCGACTTGTGATCGACATAGAAGTGACCCTGACCGGGGCCGTCGATGCCGTAAGCCCAATGCAGGCCGGTGTTGAACCATTGCGGCGAGTTCGGCGCGGCCATCTGTTCAGCCAGCATGAAGCGCATCTCGTCATAGTAAGCCTGCGCATCTGCTTCCGTGGAGAAGTAGCCGCCCTTCCAGCCCCAATAGCACCAGGCACCGGCGAGACGGTCGAACACTTGCTTGGCCGAGTTTTCACCGGTGAAGCGCGCCTCTTCGGGGAGCTGAGCAAGCGCCTCTTCATCGGGGACCGAGCGCCACAGGAATTCCGGCACGCCCTTCTCTTTGACCTTCTTCAGCGCCGCCGGAACGCCGGCCTTGCGGAAGTATTTCTGCGCGAGCACGTCGGACGCCACCTGGCTCCAGCGGCCGGGCACTTCGACCGACTCGTTTCGGAACACCACTTTCCCGTCGGGGTTGCGAATCTCAGACGTGGTCGTCGTGAATTCCAGCGCGCCGTAAGCGCCGGTTTCGTCGGTGGTGAACTTCCGTTCGATCTTCATTGCCCTGTCCCCGTTGCAGTCAGTCCAATCCGGTGCCGGCGGGAGCCGCAGAAGACAAAGAAGCCCGGGCCTCGCAGTCGACACCGCGAGAGCTGCGCGCCCCGGATTCGGGGGTGCAATGTCCGAAATCTGTCCCTTGGCCCTAGGCTCCACTACATCTGGTGGGTTAGCCTCCGACACCACACAACCTGCCGTAGGCGTACCGAGCCGTCAACGAAACTTTCACCTTGAGTCAGTCCATTTTTCAGTTGACCGACCCCAAGGGAAGCGCGCTGCACGATTCCTCCACATTTGGTTAACGCATGGGCGCTGCATTGCGGCACCAATAAGGGCCAAATTTCATTGAAGATTCGGGGGCTTTGGCCGCTCATCTGGCAATTTCAATCCACAGAACGCAATATCTTGTGGATAGCCTCGCCCGGGTTGCGCAAAAATTGGGCAAAGCCGAAGAGCGTGTCGCTAGTGTCACAATCAAGAGCCTACCACTAGATATAGCGGGCCTGATTCCGGCGATTTCGAGGGGATGGTCGGGGCGGCGAGATTCGAACTCACGACCTTCTGTACCCAAAACAGACGCGCTACCAGGCTGCGCTACGCCCCGACGCCCTCTCCTTACAAAGAGGCTCGTCCCAAGGAAAGGGTCATTCGCAGGGAAATGCGGCCTGCGCGGGATCGACGCTGGGATGCGCCAGCTGCGCCCCCGGCGCGATGCCGTGGCGCGCCGCCATCCCGGCATTGATCTCGAGCACGTAGCGCACCGGTGCGCCGGAGGGAATCGGGGTGTCGTCATTGGGCGTCGTATTGGCCGCGACCTTCACCACTTCGCCCGTCGGGTCGATGAACACCATATCGAGCGGCAGCGGCGTGTCATGCATCCAGAAGGCAACCTCCCGCGCATGCTCGTAGATGAAGAGCATCCCTGCCCCTTCGTCCATCTCGCGCCGCCCCATCAGGCCCTGCGCGCGCTCGGCGCTGCTATCGGCAATTTCGACGGTGAAGCTGACCGGCTGGTCCCCGGTGCGCAGAATGGCGAGGTCATCGCGGCACTGCGCCCCTTCCGCCGCGGCGAGGCCCGGCGTTACGGCAAGGAAAAGCGCGGCACTCAGCGCCCGGATTTCAAACCGGCATCCCATGCGAGAACCTGTGCCGCCATCCGACCGCGCTTGCCTTCGATCACGCGCAGGCACACCGCTTCGCCGGGGGTAAGATCGGCAAAACCCGACCGGCGCAGAACTTCCATATGGATGAAAATGTCCTCGTCATTCTCGAAGACATTGGCAAAGCCGAAGCCCTTGGATTTTTCGAACCACTTCACCCGTGCAGGCTCAAGCGGCAGCGCCGCGATATCGTCGAACGTGTTGTCGCCCAAATCCTCGATCGGCGCGACGGGCTCGCCTTCCGGAGGAAGAATCTCCAAAACCTCGACCGCCTGCGCGCCGCGCGGGGTCAGCTGCATCTGGACCCGAATCCGCGCGTGATCGGCAATCGAGCCCTGACCGAAATTGCGCAGAACATTCGCATGAAGAAGGATGTCAGGCCCTCCTTCGCCATCGACGATGAAGCCGAACCCTTTGACAGGGTCGAACCATTTGACGGTGCCGGTCACCTCACGAAGCTCTGCCTCGGACTCCCCCAGCATATTCCATCCCGTTTGCATTCGCGGGCTTTCCTGTTCGCATTTCCTCCGCACGTCCTTCTGGAAATGCGGTGTTTAGGGGACACTTCAAGAGATTGCCCAAAGTTTCAAGACCCTATGCAATTCACGAAGCGCGAGTTTCAGGGGTTCAGGCGGGTCACAACCCACTGATCGGCAAGGGTTTGCCGGCTCCAGCGGAAGCGATCATGAAGGCGAAAAGAACCGTCTGCCCAGAATTCCAACTCCAACGGCTTGATTCTGAACCCTCCCCAAAACGGCGGTCGATCGGGATTCGCACCGTGGCTCGCGGTCACCTTCGCGACCTCCGCCATCAAGGCGCTGCGTGAACTCAGTGGCTCACTTTGTCGCGAGGCCCAGGCGCCGAGACGCGATTTCAGCGAGCGCGACTTGTAGTAGGCGTCAGCCTGCGGCCCCTCCTCGCGCTCAACCATACCGCGAACCCGAATCTGACGGCGCAACGATTTCCAATGCATCACAAAGGCGGCTTTCCCGGCGCTTTCGATCTCCTGCGCCTTCACCGATCCGTAGTTGGTGTAGAAGACGAAAGCCCCGCCGGAGGGCATGTCGCGCCCTTCGATTTCCTTGAGAAGAACCATGCGCGCATTGGGCAACCCGTCCGGATCGACCGTCGCCAGGGCAATCGCATTGGGATCGTTGATCTCGGTGTCCGCGGCCTCATCCAGCCATGTCTGCGCGATGGCAAAGGGATCTTCGCCTGCGAAAATTCCGGTTCTGTCACTCATACTCGCCTCCAGTCTCGTCGCCGCATCGCACATCGTGCTCAACGCCCAGATCTGCAACACGATCCACACGATCATGCTTGACCGGAGGTCAGTAGCCTTGATGCGTCTCCACCTTTCGCCTAAAGCATTCGGACTTACCAGAGCGAAGCGGGGGAAAACCTGACATGTCAAACAACCTGATGGCAGGCAAACGCGGGCTGATTATGGGCCTTGCGAATGACAAATCCATCGCCTGGGGCATCGCCAAAGCCCTCGCGGATGCCGGTGCGGAGCTGGCCTTCTCGTTCCAGGGCGAGGCGCTCAAGAAGCGCGTGGGGCCGCTGGCAGAACAGCTCGGCTCCGATATCCTCGTGGAATGCGACGTCGCCAGCGGCGACTCGATCCAGACGCTCTTCGAGACGCTGCGCACCCATTGGGACAGCATCGATTTCGTCGTCCACGCGATCGGCTTCTCCGACAAGTCGGAGCTGCGCGGACGCTACGTCGACACGTCGCGCGACAATTTCAAAACCACGATGGACATCTCGGTCTATTCCTTCACCGCCGTGTGCAAAGAAGCCGCCGCGATGATGAACGAGGGCGGCTCGCTGCTCACGCTCACCTATTACGGTGCCGAGCAGGTCATGCCCCATTACAACGTGATGGGCGTGGCGAAAGCGGCGCTGGAAGCCAGCGTGATGTATATCGCCGAGGATCTCGGCAAGGACGGCATCCGCTGCAACGCGATCTCCGCCGGCCCGATCAAGACCCTCGCGGCTTCGGGCATCGGTGATTTCCGCTACATCATGAAGTGGAACGAGCTGAATTCGCCGCTGCGTCGCAACGTGACGCAGGAAGAGGTCGGCAAGGCCGCGCTCTACCTGCTCTCCGATCTCGGCTCCGGCACCACCGGCGAGACGCTGCATGTCGACGCTGGCTATCACGTGGTGGGCATGAAAGCGGTCGACGCGCCCGATATCGACGTGGTCACCAAGCGGAAGGAATGAGATGACCCTCGCGGCCCTCACCGCGATCTATTTCGTGCATCTGGCCGCGGCGATGTCGCCGGGGCCAGCGGTGCTTCTGGCTGCGCGCACGGGTCTGCGCGAAGGCTTCGGACGCGGCATCTGGCTCGCGCTCGGCATCGGCTTGGGCGCGGTGATCTGGGCGGCGGCGGCACTTTTCGGCCTCGCCCTCGTCTTCAAGGTCGCCCCTGCCCTGCTGACCACGCTCAAGATCGCGGGCGCGGCCTATCTGCTCTGGCTCGCCTTCAAGATGTGGCGCCATGCGGGCGATCCGATGGATGAAGAAATCCCCGACCTGCCGCGCACCCGCTCCATTCCCCGGCTGATCTGGCTCGGCGTCTCGACCCAGCTCGCCAACCCCAAACCCGCCGTGTTCTTCGGCACCGTCTTCCTGACCTTCATCCCGCCCTCCGCGCCTGCCTGGGCCTATGTCGCGATCCTCGGCATCGTGATGCTCAACGATGCGGGATGGAACGTCATCGTCGCGCGGATCTTCTCGCTCGAGAAAACGCGCGCGGCCTATCTGAACCTGAAAACCGTGATCGAGCGCTGCTTTGGCGGCCTGCTGGCGCTGCTCGGTCTGAAACTCGCTCTGAGCTGAGGAGACCCCCGATGTCCGATCGTCTGCCGCATGAAAAAGGCTTCCATGTCAGCTGGGACCAGATCCACCGCGATGCGCGCGCGCTCGCATGGCGCCTCGACGGCAAGGGCCCGGGCGACGGCAGCTGGCGCGCGGTGGTGGGCATCACCCGTGGCGGCCTCGTTCCGGCGGCGATCGTCGCGCGCGAGCTCGACATCCGCACGGTCGATACGATCTCGGTCAAAAGCTACAACCATCAGGAACAGCGCGAAGCGCAGGTCATCAAGCCCACGCAAGAGAGCCTGATGGAAAACGGCGGCGAAGGCGTGCTGATCGTCGACGACCTCGTCGACACCGGCAACACGCTGAAGCTGGTGCGCGACCTCTTCCCGAAGGCGCAATTCGCCACCGTCTACGCCAAGCCGATGGGCGCGCCGCTGGTCGACACCTTCATCACCGAGGTCAGCCAGGACACCTGGATCTTCTTCCCCTGGGACATGGCGCTGCAATATGTGCAGCCCTATCGCGGCACGGACTGATCGGTGAAATTCGGCGCCCCCGGAACCCCTCTGGGTCGGTTCCTGCACTGGCTCTTCGAGGTAAGCCTGATCCTCAAGGCTCTGTTCGAGACGGCCGAGACCCTGTCGGGCCTCGCGCTTCTCGGCATGCCGAAAAACGCGCTCTTCGATGCGGCGCATTGGATAACCGCGCGCGAGCTGCGCGAAGACCCCAATGACCGCATCGCCAACGCGCTTCTGAGCGCGGCGCATCACTTCTCGATCCAGACGCAGGATTTCTACGGCTTCTATTTCACCAGCCACGGGCTGTTGAAACTCGTCGTGGTGATACTGCTGATCCGCGGGCTGATCTGGGCCTATCCGCTGGCGATCGTGATGATGTCGGGCTTCGTGGCCTACCAGATGTATCTCTACAGCCTGAACCACGGCGCAGGGATGCTGGCGCTGACCGCGCTGGACCTTCTGGTGATCGCGCTGACGATCCGCGAATGGTCGGTGCGCCATAACTTCGCCTGGCGCAAACCCCGTGAGCGGCGCAGCTAGGGGGCGCAGCTCCCCTTTGCCTGCCCGGGATATTTCCGCCAAGAGGAAGCGCAAACCCCTTCTTCTCGATCCAAATATCCCCGCCGGAGGCTCCCGCCTCTTGCCAAGCGCGCGACGCTCTGCTGATCTCGCGCCGATCATCCAGAAGGACCCCCATGCCGCATCCGCTCAATCCCGCCCTCGCCGCCACCTTCCCGCCTCCGGTCATGGAGGCGCGGCGCTGGCTCGACGGGGTCGAGTTCGCCGCCGATCGCCCGCTGATCAATGTCTCTCAGGCAGCCCCTGTCGATCCGCCGCCCGAGGCGCTGCGTCAGGCGATCGCAGAGGCCGCGCTGAACGATCCGCAGGCGCATCTCTACGGCCCCGTTCTGGGCCTGCCCGATCTGCGTGCCGAACTCGCGCATCAATGGTCGCTGTCCTATGGCGGCGAGATCGCAGCGCGTCAGGTCGCGATCACGCAAGGCTGCAATCAGGCGTTTTGCGCGACGCTGGCCACGCTCGCAGGTCCGGGCGACGAGGTGATCCTGCCGACGCCGTGGTATTTCAATCACAAGATGTGGCTCGACATGGCGGGCGTGCAGACGGTGCCGCTGGCCCCCGGCGCGGGGCTTCTACCCGACCCCGAGGAGGCCGCCGCGAAGATCACCGGCAAAACCCGGGCGATCGTTCTGGTCTCGCCCAACAATCCGGGCGGGGCGGAATATCCGGCCGAACTGCTGCGCGCCTTTGCCAATCTGGCGAAGCGGCACAAGCTCGCGCTGATCGTGGACGAGACCTATCGCGATTTCGACTCGCGTAGCGGCGCGCCGCATGACTTGTTCTCGGATCCCGACTGGCCGCGTTATTTCATCCATCTCTACTCGTTCTCGAAGGCCTATCGCCTGACGGGCCACCGCGTCGGCGCCATCGTCGCGGGCGAGGCGCGCCTCGCCGAGGTCGAGAAATTCCTCGACACGGTCGCGATCTGTCCCTCGCAGCTTGGCCAGATGGCGGCGCTTTGGGGCATGCTGCACCTGTCGCAATGGGTCGCGGGCGAACGCGCGGAAATCCTGCGCCGGCGCGCGGCCATGGAGGCCGCTTTCGCCGATCTGGAAGGCTGGAAGATGCTCGGCTGCGGGGCCTATTTCGCCTATGTGACGCATCCCGATCCCCGCCCCTCTCCTGATTTTGCGCAGGCTCTGGTGCGCGAGGCGGGCGTGCTGATGCTGCCCGGTACGATGTTCATGCCGCAAGGCGCAAACGGGGCCGCGCAGCAGATGCGGATCGCCTTCGCCAATGTCGATACGGACGGGATCGCGGCCCTTCGCGACCGGCTGGCGGGCCTCGCGCGCGGCTAGCCTTGCAGGCCAGTAATCAAAGCCCTAAACAGCGCCCAACAAACAATGCCCGAGGAGGAACCCCGATGAAGATGCGCAGCCACGGCAAGAGTGTCGTCGTCTGGATCTTGCTGGCCATGCTGATCCTTGGTCTCGGCGGTTTCGGGCTACGCAATTTCTCCGGTTCGGCCAAAGCGGTCGGCGCGGTCGGCGACACCAAAATCACCGTCGACGATTACGCTCGCGCTCTGCGTCAAGAGATGCAGCAACGCAGCCAGCAGCTTGGCCAGCCGGTCACGATGGT
>NZ_DFRG01000070.1:1788-11950 GCF_002378135.1 Thioclava sp. UBA3469 | reverse complement strand
CTTGGCCAGCCGGTCACGATGGCGCAGATGCGGTCGTCCGGCGTCGACCAGCAGGTGCTGGGCAAGCTGATCGGTCAGGCCGCGATCGGCGAAGGCGCGCGGCGTCTTGGCGTGTCGGTGGGCGACCAGCAGTTGCAAAAGCAGCTCTACGACGTTCAGGCGTTCCAGAACGCCTCGGGCAAGTTCGACCGCGAAACCTATAAATTCGCGCTGCGCCAGCAGGGCTATACCGAGCCGCAATTCGAGGCGCAGCTGCGCGACGATCTCTCGCGCTCGATCATTCAGGGCGCGGTCGCAGGGGGCGTGGATGCGCCCAAGCCGGTGGTCGACGCCTATACGAAATATGTCAGCGAGAAGCGCGGCTTCACCTGGGCCGAAGTGAGCGAAAGCGATCTGACCAAGGCGATCCCGGACCCGACCGACGATCAGCTTCAGACCTATTACAACGACCACATCGATCAATTCACCGCGCCGCAGACGCGCGACATCACCTATGCGTGGCTGACGCCGGACATGCTGGCCGACAAGGTCAAGATCGACGACGCCACGCTGAAGGCCGAATACGAGCGCCGCGCCGACGAGTTCAAGCAGCCCGAGAAGCGCCTTGTGGAGCGTCTCGTCTACTCCGACATGGACGCAGCCAAGGCCGCGAAAGCCAAGCTGGATGGCGGCGCAACCTTCGCCGATCTCGCCAAGGATCGCGGCCTGTCGCTCGACGATGCCGATCTGGGCGACGTGACCCGCGACGATCTGGGCAAGGCTGCCGATCCGGTCTTCTCGGCCGAGAACAACACCGTGGTCGGCCCCGTCGAGACCGATCTGGGCCCGGCCCTGTTCAAGGTGAACGGCATCATCGATGCGCAGGAAACCTCCTTTGCCGAAGCGCGCGACGAACTCGCGGGCGATGCCGAAGCAGAGAAGGCGCGCAACGAGATCGGCAAGATGAGCGAAGATCTGCAGGACCGTCTGGCAGGCGGCGCGACGCTCGAGGAAATGGCCAAGGAAACCGATATGGAGCTTGGCCAGATCGACTACACCGCCGACAGCACCGATGGCATCGCGGGCTATGACGAGTTCCGCAAAGCGGCCGACGAGGCCACGACCGACGCCTATCCCGATCTGCAGACGCTCTCGGATGGCGGCGTCTTCGCGCTGCGCCTCAACAAGATCGTGCCGCCCCAGCCCAAGCCCTTCGCCGATGTGAAGGACGAGGTCGCGGCGGCATGGCGCGCCGATCAGGTGGTGAGAGCCGAAGAGGACCGCGCCAAGGAGATCGTCTCGACGGTCGAGGGCGGCAAGTCGCTGGGCGAGACCGGTGTGCTGACCACCAAGGTCGCGAGCATCGGTCGGGGCGGCTATTCCGACGAACTGCCGCCGCCGGTGATCTCCAAGGTCTTCAAGACCGAGCCGGGCAAGCCCGCGCAGATCACCGCCAACGGCAAGGTCTATGTCTTCGTCACCGACAAGGTCATTCCGGCGGATATGGAAGATGCCGACACCAAGCTGATCTCGGGTCAGATCGGCACCCAGCTGTCGAACTCGCTGGCCAATGACCTGCTCAATTTCTACGCGACCGCCGTGGAGTCGGAGGCCGGGCTCGATCTCGACAACCAGACCGTGACCGCCGTGCAGTCGCAGATGCAGTAAGGAGGCCCGCCGTGGTCGCTCTCTCCCCTTCTTTCGAGGCGTTCGAGGAACGCTGGGCCAAGGGTGAAAACCAGCTGGTCTACGCGCGGCTCGCGGCCGATCTGGACACGCCCGTCTCGCTGATGCTCAAGCTCGCCGAGGCGCAGCCCAATTCCTTCATGCTGGAATCGGTGACCGGCGGCGAGGTGCGCGGGCGCTACTCGATCGTCGGCATGAAGCCGGACGTGATCTGGGAATGCCGGGGCGAGCAGGCGCGGATCAACCGCTCGGCGCGCTTCGACGAGGCGTGGGAAGACCTTCCGGGCCACCCGTTCGACAGCCTGCGCGCGCTGATCGCGGAAAGCCGCATCGAGATGCCCGACGATCTGCCCGCCGCGGCGGCGGGTCTGTTCGGCTATCTCGGCTATGACACGATCCGGCTGGTCGAGAAGCTGCCGAACGTGAACCCCGATCCGTTGGGCGTGCCCGACGCGATGCTGCTGCGCCCGTCGGTCGTGGCCGTACTCGACGGGGTGAAGGGCGACGTGATCATCTGTGCGCCTGCCTTCCAAGCCGAGGGCAAGTCCGCGCGCGCCGCCTACGCGCAGGCCGCCGAGCGCGTCTCGGATGCGCTGCGCGATCTCGACCGCACCCCGGTGGAGAGCCGCGATCTGGGCGAGAGCCTGCAGGTCGGCGAGATGCATTCGAACTTCACGAAAGAGGGCTACATGTCCGCCGTGGAGAAGGCGAAGGATTACATCCGCGCAGGCGACATCTTCCAGGTGGTTCCGGCACAGCGCTGGTCGGCGCATTTCCCGCTGCCGCCCTTCGCGCTCTATCGTTCGCTGCGGCGCACCAACCCCTCGCCTTTCATGTTCTTCCTGAACTTCGGGGGCTTCCAGATCGTGGGCGCTTCGCCCGAGATTCTCGTGCGCGTGCGCGAGGGCGAGGTGACGATCCGCCCGATCGCGGGCACCCGTCCGCGCGGGGCGACCCCTGCCGAGGACAAGGCGCTGGAAGAGGACCTGCTGGCCGACAAGAAAGAGCTGGCCGAGCACCTGATGCTGCTCGATCTGGGTCGCAACGATGTGGGGCGCGTCGCGAAGATCGGCTCGGTCCACCCGACCGAGAAATTCATCATCGAGCGCTACAGCCACGTCATGCATATCGTCTCGAACGTCGTGGGCGAGCTGGCCGACGATCAGGACGCACTCTCGGCGCTGCTGGCCGGTCTGCCCGCAGGCACCGTGTCCGGCGCGCCCAAGGTCCGCGCGATGGAGATCATCGACGAGCTGGAGCCGGAGAAACGCGGCATCTATGGCGGCGCCGTGGGTTATTTCGCAGCCAATGGCGAGATGGATATGTGCATCGCGCTGCGCACGGCGGTGGTGAAGGACAAGACGCTTTACATTCAGGCAGGCGGCGGCGTGGTCTATGACAGCGACCCCGAGGCCGAGTGGATGGAGACGGTCAACAAGTCCAAGGCGCTGCGCAAGGCGGCCGAGGATGCGGGGCTGTTCGTAGCCACTCGCGGCAACGGCTGAGGCAGTCGCCTTTTCCCAAGCTTTGAGAACGCGGGCTTACTGGCCCGCGTTTTCCATTTTCGGCTCGGTGTCTGGAGTGCCAGCCGCCACGCTATCGAGCGCCAGCGCAGAAACCGGGGTCAGCGTCACCTTGTTCTGCGCATCGACATACCAGTCCTCGATCCCCTGAACCGATTCCGGCCAGGCCGAGAGCATCACCACGACCGAGCCGTTGCGCTCCGCCTCGAAATCGGCGCGCGCCAGCATCCGCGAGATCACGGCAGCCTTCTCGCGCCCGTCATCGATCACGCGCCAGACCTGCGCGCGCGGCAGATCGGCCGAGGTCGCGATCTGGTTGGCGCTGTCGAAGCCCTTCTTCTGGGTGACCACCCCAAGCCCGCCGCGGCTGAGCGCGGAGATCATCTGGCGCGCAAGCGGGCGGTTGTTCTGGAATTGCGGCTGCGGCGGCTCCACGACGGCGACCGCCTCGGGGATCACGTGACGCCAGGCCTCCAGCGCCACCTCGACATCTTCGGGCGCGGCGTTCGCGGGCAATCCGGCTGCGAGGATCGCGACCTCGAACCCCGCCGCGCGGAAGGCTTTCGCATCGTCAGCCGCGCCTTCGCGGGTCGGATCGATCGCGATGGTCATCGGCAGATCGCTCGCCGTGATCGTCGCCGGGTCGAGCCCGCCCGCCGCCACGCCCGGATCGATCAGTACGAGCGAGATTTGCGGCTTGTCGCTGATCGGTGCGGGGGCTGCGAATTTCTGGATCGGGTTCAGATCGGCTGCATCGACCGCCGCGACCTCGGGCATGTCCTGCGCGGACTGCGCGTCGGAGCCCTCCTCCGTCGAAGGCGCGGTCGAAGGCGTCACTTGCGGCAGGCGATCCACCACCACGCCGGGCGCGGATTTGAACCCGCCCATCGGTTTGCCCGGCAGCGACGGGGCGTCTTGCAACGAGAAGATGCGCGGCTTGATCGGGGCTGCATCCCCGGCTTGCGGCAGGGCGCGCCCGGCGGGCAGGTCCGGGCTTGTGGCCGGGTCGTTCGAGATCTCGGGCTTGTCGGCCTGCGCGGTGTCGATGCCCTCCCCCTCGGGCGGCAACTGATCGGGCGCGGGCATATCACCGAGCGACGGGGCCGCTTGGGGCTCCGCCTCGGGGGGGGCGATCTCGGCCTCGGGCAGTGCGGGCATCTCGCTCGCCGCGACGGTCGTTTCGCCCTCATCGGCAGACGGCGTCGCTTGCTCGGGCGCTTTCGGCGGCTGCAGGGTCACGTCGGGCAGCGCGGGCATTTCGGCTGCGGGCGCAGTTTCAGCGGTCTGCTGCGGCTGCGCTTCGGGCGCGGGCGCGCGCGCAGCGGCAACCTCGGGAGTGGCATCGGGCGCGGGCGCGCCTTGCAAAGCGGCAGGCTGGGCGCTGTCGGGCTGGGCCCCTGCCTCCGGCGCGACCGGCTCTGCGAGCGCGACGGTCTCCCCTTCCGCCTCGGGGCGCGGCTCGGCCATCTCGGTCGCCATCTCCGGGCGTGCGGCGCTTTGGATTTCGTCGGCACTGGGCGGCGCGAGGCTCGGCTGCGGCTCGGACACGCGCGGCGTCTTGGTCGGCGCTGAAATCGGCGCCCCGTCCGGCGTCGGCATCGCGGGCGTGCGATCGGTCGCAGGGCGCGAGAAATCGGAGCCCGCAGGCAGGTCCACATTCGCGGGTTCTTCGGGCGTCGGGCTTCCGGCGAGCTTGATCTCTGCGCCGGGCTCTTTCGGCGCCGGGAAGATCAACGACATCACGCCCGCACCAAGTACCGCGACCAGCAGACCGGCCAGTCCGCCCTTCATCACAGATCGCATCATTGCCTGCCTCCATCTTCACCGCTCTTGATGCGCGGCTTTTCCCGGGGACTGCCCTTGACCCCGACCCTTCGCTGATAGCATCTATAGCCCGACCCGTTCCCCGGTTCACCCCCCTTGATAAGCGCATCGGCGCTTGAGTGCATGGGGGACGCCGGGGGCCAACAAACGAAAGGGCCCGGCCATGCTGCTGCTCATCGATAATTATGACAGCTTCACCTATAATTTGGTGCACTATTTTGGCGAGCTGGGCGCCGATGTGAAGGTCTGGCGTAACGACGCGCTGAACGTGCAGGAGGCGATGGGCATGGGCGCCGAGGCGATCGTGCTGTCGCCCGGGCCTTGCGACCCCGATCAGGCGGGCATCTGCCTGCCGCTGGTGATGGCCGCGGCCGAGGCGAAACTGCCTCTGTTCGGCGTCTGTCTGGGGCATCAGACCATCGGTCAGGCCTTCGGCGGGAAAGTCGTGCGCGCTTCCGAGATCGTGCATGGCAAGATGGGCGAGATCCGCCACGAGGGCAAAGGCTGCTTCAAGGGCCTGCCTTCTCCGCTGAAAGCGACGCGCTATCACTCGCTGATCGTGGAGCGCGAGAGCCTGCCCGACTGCCTCGAGATCACCGCCGAGCTGGACGACGGCACGATCATGGGCCTGCGTCATCGCGAGCTGCCGATCGAGGGCGTGCAATTCCACCCGGAATCCATCGCCTCCGAGCATGGCCACGCGATGCTGAAGAATTTCCTGACAGAGGCAGGCGTCAGCCTGAAGGTGCCCGCATGAGCCAGCCGATGAGCGAAGCGATGAAGCCGCTGATCTTTGCGGCGTCCGAAGGTCCGCTGAGCCGCGCGCAGGCCGAAATGGCATTCCAGTTGCTGTTCGAAGGCGAAGCCTCGCCCGCACAGGTCGGCGGTTTGCTGATGGCGCTGCGGGCGCGCGGGGAATCCGTGTCGGAATATGCCGCTGCCGCCGCCGCGATGCGTGCGAAATGTGTGCCGGTGAAAGCCCCCGAAGGCGCGATGGATATCGTGGGCACCGGTGGCGACGGGATGCACACGCTCAACATTTCGACCGCTGCGGCCTTCGTCGTGGCAGGCGCGGGCGTTCCGGTCGCGAAACACGGAAACCGCGCGGCCTCGTCGAAATCGGGCACGGCGGATGTGCAATCCGAGCTCGGCATCGACGTGATGGCCGGTCCCGAGGCGACCGAGCGTGGTCTGGCCGAGGCCGGGATCGGTTTCATGATGGCGCAGATCCACCACCCCGCGATGCGCCACGTCATGCCGGTGCGTCAGGAATTGGGCTGCAAGACCATCTTCAACATCCTCGGCCCCCTGACCAACCCCGCAGGCGTGAAGCGGCAGTTGACCGGGGCGTTCGCGCCCGACCTGATCTTCCCGATGGCCGAGACGTTGCAGATGCTCGGCTCCGAGAAGGCGTGGCTGGTGCATGGCTCGGACGGGACCGACGAGATCACCATTTGCGGCACGACCGAAGTTGCCGCGTTGGAAAATGGTCGCATCGAGTCGATCCAGATCCACCCCGAGGATGCGGGCCTGCCCGTGCACAAGTTCAAGGATCTGGTCGGCGGCACGGCGGCCGAGAACGCCACCGCCCTGCGCGCGCTGATGGATGGCGAGGCTTCGGCCTATCGCGACGCGGTGATCTTCAACGCCGCCGCCGCGCTTGTCGTGGCCGACAAGGTCGCGGACCTGAAATCCGGGGCGGAAATGGCCGCCGAGAGCATCGATAGCGGAAAGGCGAAGACCGCGCTGGAAACGCTCGCCCGCATCACGCAGGAGGTCGCCGGATGAGCACGATCCTCGACAAGATCAAAGCCTATAAGCTGGAAGAGATCAAAGCGGCCAAAGCCGCGCGCCCGCTGAGCGAAGTTGAGGCTCAGGCCAAGGCGCAAGCGCCCACGCGCGGTTTTGCCAACGCCCTGACCGCGAAGGCGGAAACGGGCTACGGGCTGATCGCCGAGATCAAGAAGGCCTCGCCCTCGAAAGGGCTGATCCGCCCCGATTTCGACCCGCCCGCGCTGGCCAAGGCCTATGAGCAAGGCGGCGCGGCCTGTCTTTCGGTGCTGACCGACACGCCCTCGTTCCAGGGCGCGCCGGAATTCCTGTCGGCGGCGCGCGCGGCCTGCTCGCTGCCCGCTTTGCGCAAGGATTTCCTCTATGACACCTATCAGGTGGCGGAAGCCCGCGCCTGGGGCGCCGATTGCATCCTGATCATCATGGCTTCGGTCGAGGATAGCCTCGCCGCCGAGTTGGAAGACGCAGCCTTCGGTTGGGGCATGGATGTGCTCGTCGAAGTTCATGACATGGAAGAGACCGAACGCGCGCTCAAGCATCTGAAATCGCCGCTTCTGGGCGTGAACAACCGCAACCTGAAGACCTTCGAGGTCACGCTCGACGTGACCCGCGAACTTGCGCCGAGCATCCTCGCCGAGGGCCGCGATCTGGTCTGCGAGAGCGGCATCTTCACCCGCGACGACATGGCCGCGATGGCCGAGGTCGGCGCGCGCCGCTTCCTGATCGGCGAAAGCCTGATGCGGCAGGACGATGTCGCGGGCGCCACCCGGACGCTTCTGGAGGTCGCATGAGCCTCTCGCATTTCGACAAGGACGGTCAGGCCCATATGGTCGACGTCTCCGATAAGGAGGTGACCGACCGCATCGCCGTGGCCGAGGGGCGCGTGGTGATGCTGCCCGAGACGCTGGACTATGTCCTGAAGGGCACCGCGAAAAAGGGGGACGTTCTGGGCATCGCACGGATTGCGGGGATCATGGCCGCGAAGAAGACCTCCGATCTGATCCCGCTCTGTCACCCGCTGCCGATCACCAAGGTCACGCTGGACCTGGAGCCCGACGAGGCCCTGCCCGGCGTGCGCATCCGCGCGACCGTGAAGACCTCGGGTCAGACCGGCGTCGAGATGGAGGCGCTGACGGCGGTCTCGGCGGCGGCGCTGACGGTCTATGACATGCTCAAGGCGGTCGAGAAATCCATGCAGATCGAGGGTATCCGCGTCGTGCTGAAAGACGGCGGAAAATCCGGCAAATACGAGGCCGAAGGGAGCGCATCATGAGCCTTTTGCCCGTCGAAGAGGCGCTGGAGAAGGTTCTGGCACTGGTCGAACCGCTGGGCACCGAGCGCGTAAGCCTGCGCCACGCCCTTGGCCGCGTGATGGCGGAGCCCGCCACGGCGCAACTGACCCAGCCGCCCTTCTCGGGCTCTGCGATGGATGGCTACTGGATCGACGTGGCCGACCAACTGCCCGGCGCGACGCTCACCGTCGAGGGCGAGGCCGCCGCCGGTCGCGCCTATGACGGCACGCCGACTCCGGGCCAAGCCGTGCGCATCTTCACCGGCGCACCGGTGCCGGGCCCGAATGGCGTGGTCGTTCTGCAGGAGAACGTGACGCGTGAAGGCGATACGATCACCCTGCCGCAAGAGCTTGAAACCCATAACAATATCCGCCCCAAGGGTCAGGACTTCGCGCAGGGCGAGAGCTTCTGCCCCGACCGCCCGCTGACCGCGCGCGATCTGGGCCTGCTGGCCGCGATGAACGTGGCCGCGGTCACGGTGCGCCGCCGCCCCATCGTCGCGATCATCGCCACGGGCGACGAGCTGGTGATGCCGGGCGAAGAGCCGGGGCCGGACCAGATCATCTGCTCCAACAGCTTCATCGTCGCGGCATTGGCCGAGCGCATGGGCGCCGAGGCCCGCATGCTGCCGATCGCGCGCGATGACCGCGACAGCTTGCGCACCGTGTTCGACCTCACCAAGGGCGCCGATCTGGTGGTGACCTCGGGCGGCGCTTCGGTCGGCGCGCATGATCTGGTGGGCGAAGTGGCCGCGGAACTGGGGCTCGACCGCAGCTTCTGGAAGATCGCGATGCGCCCCGGCAAGCCCTTGATGGCGGGCCGGATGGGCGAGGCTGCCATGCTGGGCCTGCCGGGCAACCCGGTCTCGGCCACGGTCTGCGCCGAACTGTTCCTGCGCCCGATGCTGCGCAAGCTTTCGGGTCTGCCGCCCGAAAGCCGCGTGCAACAGGCGATCCTCGCGACCGATACCGGCCCGACCGGCCCGCGCACCCATTACATGCGCGCAGCCCTCGCCCCCGGCGATCCCCTGCCCCGCGTCACGCCCTTCGACAATCAGGACTCTGCGATGCTGAGCCTCCTGTCGCAGGCCGATTGCCTGCTGATCCGCCCCTTGGGCGACGGGCCGCGCAAGGCAGGCGAGACGGTCGAAATCCTGCCGCTGGACTGAGCCGCACCCGCCTCGGGCGTTGACAGCCTCCGTGAACAAGGGTAGAACAATCCTTGAACATGTGCCTTGACCGGGGAACGGAGGGTCGCGGATGCTTACGCGCAAGCAGCTGGAATTGCTGGAATTCATTCAAAAACGGATGATGAAGGACGGTGTTCCACCCTCTTTCGACGAGATGAAGGACGCACTGGACCTGCGCTCGAAATCCGGCATCCACCGTTTGATTACCGCTCTGGAAGAACGTGGCTTCATCCGCCGCCTCGCTCATCGGGCCCGCGCAATCGAGATCGTGAAACTGCCCGAAGCGCTGGAGAAGAAATTCGGCGCGCCCGCAGGCGATAGCGCTGGCAGCTTCGCGCCGCAGGTGATCGAGGGCGACAAGACCGACCCGCCGCGCGGCGCGATGCCGGTCGACGTGATCCACGCGCTGGAACTGCCGGTGATGGGCCGGATCGCCGCAGGTGTCCCGATCGAGGCGATCTCGGAAGTCTCGCATCACGTCGCCGTTCCCGGCTCCATGCTGAGCGGTCGTGGGGAGCATTACGCCCTCGAGGTCAAAGGCGACTCGATGATCGAAGCCGGCATCAACGACGGCGATGTCGTGGTGATCCGCGAACAGGGCACCGCCGACAATGGCGATATCGTCGTCGCGCTGGTCGAGGGGCATGAGGCGACGCTGAAACGCTTCTACCGTCGCAGCGGGATGATCGCGCTGGAAGCCGCGAACCCGGCCTATGAGACGCGGCTGCTGCGCGACGATCAGGTGAAGGTGCAGGGGCGGCTCGTCGGGCTGATCCGCAGCTACTGAGATTTGGTGAATTCCTGGGAAAGAGCGTCCTGCGGGGCGCTCTTTTCGTTTGTCGCGCGGGTGGCGTGGGCAGGAGCCTCCGGCGGGGATA
>NZ_DFRG01000070.1:0-1479 GCF_002378135.1 Thioclava sp. UBA3469 | reverse complement strand
GAGCCTCCGGCGGGGATATTTGGAAAGAGCGAAGGTCAAGGGCGCGTCCAGAGGCGGCGACCTTTGACTTGCGCGGTCGTCGTGACTTCGCCCGTGGCGCTGATGGCGACCGCGCCAGTGTCGCGCAGGCGCGCCGCGTCCCACAGATCGCAAGGGCCCGTGGGGGTTTCGACCCTGGTGGAAATCACGACAAAGCCGCCCTTCGCGCAAATCGCAGGCAGGGCCTCTTTTGCCGATTTTCCCGTGAGATGGGCGAGCGGCGCGCGTTTAAACTGCGCAATCCGCGCACCGCGCGGCCCAGAGAAGGCGGGGCGTGCGGCGGCCTCTTCCAGCGAAGCCGGATCGCCATCCGCCGCTAGCCAGCGTTCGGAGATGAATCCCGCGCTCGGTTTCGACAGCGCCCGGCCTTGCGAGGTCATCAGACCGACCTGCTGCGCCTCGGGCGCGATCAGCAGCGCCGGACGCTCCGCCCCGGCGCGCAGCCAAAGGGCGCCGCCCAGAAGGATCAGACCGACGCTCGCACTGCGCCCGGCCCCGCGCGTCAGGATCGCCCCCAACGCACCAAGCGCAATCAAAGGGATCACCCACGGCCCCGGCTGGACGATCGCAAGAACCGAGCCGTCGAGGCCGCTCACCCACTCCGCCACGCGCAGGATCCATGCCGTGCCCTGCCCCATCGCCCAAAGCGCGGGCCCTGCGAGGCCGAGGGGCGCGAGCAGTGCCGCGAGCACGCCCATCGGCATGATCACGAGCCCCATTGCGGGCACCGCGAAGAGGTTGGCCAGCACCCCGTATTCCGAGAGCCTGTGAAACTGCGCCGCCACGATCGGTGCGGTGGCCCCACCTGCGATGAGCGAGGTCGCAACCAGCATCAGCACCGGGCGCAACAGCCGCGGCAGATGGCGCGCCGCGCGGGTCCACGGACCCAGCGCCACGATCAGCGCGGTGGTCGCGGCGAAGGACATCTGGAAGCCGGGTTCGGTCAGGCTCTCGGGCCGCCAGATCAGCAGGAGCGAGGCGGCGAGCGCGACAGTGCGCAGGCTCAGCGCGCGGCGGTCGGCCAGTACGGCGAGAAGCATGATCGACACCATGATCCAGGCGCGCTGGGTCGAGACAGCAGGCCCCGCGAGCCAGAGGTAGCCGCTGGCCGCGATCAGCGCTGCGATGGCGGCCAGTTTCTTCGTAGGCCAGATCAGGGCCGGGCGCCCCGCCAGCGCCAGACCGTAGCGCACCAGACCGAAGACGAAGCCCGCGAGCATCCCCATATGCAGCCCGGAAATCGCGATCAGATGGGCGAGGCTGGAGCGGCGCATCACCTCACGCGTGGCCTCGCTGAGGCCGGAGCGGTCGCCCGTCATCAGTGCCGCCGCGACCGCGCCGGGCTGGCCCGCGATCCGCGCCTGGATCGCCGCCGAGAGCCGCATCCGCGCACGATGCGCCGCCATCGCCCAGTCGCCGGGATCGGGTGGCGCAATGCGC
>NZ_DFRG01000234.1:0-6232 GCF_002378135.1 Thioclava sp. UBA3469 | reverse complement strand
GCCCGGTCTATAGCGACGGCAATGACGTGATCTTCGGCGATCTGGGCAATGACTGGCTGGTCGGCGGCACCGGGCGCGACCATGTCTATGGCGGCTGGGGCGACGATCTGATCGATGTCGATTACGACCATACCCGCGACGCGGATGGCTCGGCCCTGGGCGCGAACGATACGCCCGACACGTCGTCGAGCTATGAGGACATCGTCTATGGCGGTGCCGGTCGCGACATCATGATCGGCAATACCGGCGGCGATCGCCTGATCGACTGGGTGGGCGAGTTCAACAGCTACATCGTGCCCTTCGCACCCTTCGGGGCCTTCACGATCTCCCGCGCGCTGGCTCCGCAGATCCAAGAGTATCTCTACGATCTCTCGGCCTCCGACGGCGCCGATCCGACCCGCGCTGCCGATACCGGCGATTACAACGCCGACCGCAACGGCGAGCCGTGGGGCGAGCTGGGGCTGGTGATGCAGAAGGACGATGCGTGGCAGGATCAGACCGGCGCGCCGAATGATCCGCAGCCGGGCAACATTCCGGGCGGTCGCCGTGACGTGCTGCGCTCGGCCGATTTCAACGGCAATGGCGGCGGCAAGGATGCGCAGGGCTTCGCCGCCGATAGCGGAGTCTGGACGGTTGAGGGCGGCGCCTTCGCGGTGAGCCCGGAGAGCCTTGGCGGCGATGCGGTCTCTGTCTTCTATATCGGCGACGCGCTGCCCAGCTATTTCGAGATGAAGGCGACCATCGTCGGCGGCAAGCCCACGGCGGGCCTGAAGTCGAACGCCTATCTGATCTTCGATTACCAGTCGCCGACCGACTTCAAATTCGCCGGTGTGAACATCTCGACCGACAAGTTCGAGATGGGCATCCGCACCGCCGATGGCTGGATCGTGCTGGAGCAGACCCCGGTCCAGGCCAAGCCCGACACGCCCTATAACCTGCTGCTCGCGATCAACGGGCTGACGGCGACGCTGGTGATCGACGGGCAGGAGTACTTCACCCATGTCTTCGATGCGCGGGTCGATCAATACGGCGTCACCCACGGGCTGAACTCCGGCTATGTCGGGATCGGCGCGCAGAACTCGTTGACCAAGCTCGACAATATCGCGGTGCAGGTGCTGCCCCCGGAATTCACTCTCGATGAGACCGAGGACTTCTCGGACGGCATCGCGGATCGCTTCGCCACCGATGCCGCCTGGCAGATCGATGCAGGTGCGCTGGATGCCCAGCCCGGCGCGGGCGCGCCCGCCATCGCGCTGTCCGATCTGGTGATTGCGGAGACTTCCGTCACGCGGATCGCGGCCCAGATCGAAACGAATGGCCGCGCGGGCTTCGTCTTCGACAGCTACACCGACGGACGCTACAAATACGCCGTGATCGATGCCGCCAATGACCGCGTCTCGATCGGCTATTACACGCAGCGCGACGGCTTCGTGGAAACCGCGAGCTACGACATTGCCATCGACGGCAGCCAGTCCAACAAGCTCGAGATCACGCTCGCCCGCAGCACGGTCAGCCTCGCGCTCAACGGCCACGAAGTGCTGGGCCATGCCTTCTACGCCCCGGTCGCGGATGGTGCGGTCGGCCTGATGGCCTTCGATGCGGCGAGCTTCGACGATGTGCGCCTCGCGACGAACGACCCGGCCTATTTCACGCCCGACACCGGTTCGCTGATCTACGACTACAATTCCGCAGGTCCCATCGCGATTGCCGATCAGGGCGTGACGACGCAGAGCCTCTTTGTCGGCTCGGATGTGGTGATCGCCGATCTCGACGTGACCCTCAGCCTGACCCATGAGCGGCTGAGCGACCTGACCGTGACGCTGATCGCGCCGGACGGCACGCGGATCGAACTGTTCGCGGCGCTTGATGGCACGGCGATCGACACGCGCTTCGACGATGCGGCAGGCGAGAGCATCACCGGCGCCACGGCACCTTACGGCGTGACCTATCGCCCGGTCGGCGATCTGGCAGCACTCGAGGGCAAGATGTCGGGCGGCGTCTGGACGCTGGAGATCGTGGACGGAGCGAAGCGCAAGACCGGCACGCTGGAAAGCTGGTCGCTGACGATCGAGGCGGCACAGGCGCTTCATGCGGCCTCGGTCGCGGAAACGCCGGAAGGTGCGATGCTCGATGAAGACCTTCTGGCCGCGGCGCGTGCGCAGGCGCTCCAAGAGATCGCGCAGGAACTGGGCCTGACCGCCGAAGAGATTGCCAAGCTGGAAGCGGTGCAGATTTCCATCGCCTCGCTCGACGGCACGCTTCTGGGCTATACCGCCGAGGGCGCGATCACGCTCGATGCGGATGGGGCAGGGCATGGCTGGTCGCTCGATGGCAGCGAAGGGCTGAACCTCGTCGATGCGCTCAAGCATGAGTTCGGGCATATCCTCGGGTTGGCTGACGATAGCGACGCGGCCACCTGGATGGATCCGACCCTCGCGGCTCAGGATGCCACGCCCGCGGCCAACCCTGTGCCGGACACCCCGAATGATACCGCTTCCGACACTGCGACTGACGCCGGTCCGCAGGATGCCGCCACCAGCGACACCACCTCCGCGCCCAGTGCGGCCCCGATCACCGAGCCTGAACCGGCAACAACGACCCCGACGCGGGGCAATTCAGGCAATACGGGTAAACAATCGCGCAATGCAAAAGGCTGACGCAGAGACCAATGCGTTCAACTGCCACGTTTTTTCTTGATTGAATCCGGAACTGCTCGTTTACTTTGCGTAAGGGAGCGAGTTTGGCCGTTCAATCGGCACTTTGAGGGACATAAGCGGACACGGGAAGGGTGCTGGGGAGCACCCTCGAGGGAGCAATTTTGCAGCAACATGCAGGGACAACGTCTGGCGAGGCGACGGGCTCGGTATTTCTGGATTCCGAAACCCTCGGCAGGCTGAAAGCAGGGACAGACCGCGCGCAGGTATCGCAGGCTTGGTTGGCCGCGATGGCCCGACAGGTGACAGGTCTGGAACAAGGGTTGGTGGTGCTGGCCGGGATCGGACGCAGCCGGTTTGAGCCCGCTGCGGTCTGGCCAGAGAATGCGAAACCGAAACGCGAGTTGATGGCAGCCATCGACGGCGCGATCCATGCCGAGCGCATGGTGATCGAGACGCTGAGCGAAGGCGGCGCGGCCATCGCGGTGCCGATCCGTATGGAGGGCCAGCTCCGCGGTGCGGCGGCGATCCAGATCGGCGCGCATCCGGAGGCGCGCACCGATCTTGCGATCGATCAGCTGCAATGGGGCTCGGGCTGGCTCGAGGCGTTCTTGCGCCGCAAGCAGGGCGGCTCGGGCGACAGCCTCGCCTCGGTGATCGAACTGCTCGCGACCAGCCTGCATTACGACCGGTTCACCGAAGCGGCGACGGCGGTGGCCTCGGAACTTGCAGGCGTTCTGAGTTGCGAACTGGTCGCGATCGGCCTGACCCGCGGGCGCCACGCGCGGGTGCGCGCATTGTCGAATTCCGCGAGCTTCGGCAAGCGGTCCAACCTCGTGCGCGCCATCGAGGCGGCGATGGACGAGGCGATCGACCAGCAGGCGGTGCTGAGCTATCCGCCGCCCGAGGACGGGTCCGAACGGGTGCTGCGCGCCCATGCCACCCTGTCGGAAACCGAGGGCGGGGCGACGCTCTGCACGGTGCCGCTGACCGAGGACAAGAAGCTGGTCGGCGCGCTGGTGCTGGAGCGCCCGGCGGGCGAGCCGTTCGGGCGCGACACGATCCAGATGGCGGAATATGCGGGCGTGCTGCTCGGTCCCGTTCTCGCGATCAAGCGGCGCGAGGACCGCTGGCTGCCCGCGAAGACATGGGATGCGAGCGTCAATACGTTCAAGGCGCTGTTCGGCCCCAATCATGCGGCGCTGAAACTGGCCGCAATTGCGCTGGTCGCGTTGCTCGCCTTCGCGTGGTTCGCCAAGGGCATGTATCGCGTGACCGCCGATGCGACCATCGAAGGCCGCATCCAGCGCGCGATCTCGGCCCCCATTGAGGGCTATCTGGCCGAGGCCGATGCGCGCGCGGGCGATATCGTGAAGGCGGGCGAGGTGATGGCCAAGCTCGACGACCGCGACCTGCGGCTCGAGCGGCTGAAATGGGAAAGCCAGAAGTCCAAGCAGACCCGCGAATATTCGCAAGCCATGGCCAAGCGCGAACGCGCCAAGGCGCTGATCCTGCAAAGCCAGATCGAACAGGCGGATGCGCAGATCGAACTGCTCGATCAGGAGATCGGGCGGATGGTGATCAAGGCGCCCTTCGACGGGGTCGTGGTCTCGGGCGATCTGACGCAGGCGCTGGGGGCGCCGATCGAGCGCGGCGACGTGCTGTTCCAGGTCGCCCCCCTCGATGATTACCGCGTGATGCTGCGTGTAGACGAGCGCGACGTGAAGGATGTGAAAGCGGGCGAGAGCGGCGCGCTCATTCTGGCCTCGCTGCCCGACACGCCTATCGAAGTGCAGGTCGACCGGATCACGCCGATCTCCAATGCCGAAGCGGGGGCGAACAAGTTCCTCGTCGAGGCCTCCGTGACAGACGGTCCGATCGATGCGCTGCGTCCGGGGATGGAAGGGGTCGCCAAGATCGAGGTCGAGGAACACCGCCTCGTCTGGATCTGGACCCGGCGGATCGTTCTCTGGGTGCGCATGACGCTCTGGTCCTGGTGGCCGTGACATGGCCACCTCGCTCTTCTCTCCGTCCTGGTATCGGGTGAAGGATCTCAAACCGCGCCTGCGCAGGCATGTCGCGATCCACCGGCACGATTCCGCGGGCGCGTCTGGTTCGTGGTTCAGGACATCGCGACGGGACGCTTCCATCGCATCTCGCCGGCTGCGTGGCGGCTGGTCGGGCTGATGAACGGCAAGCGCACAATGGACGAGCTGTGGAACACCACGAACGAGCAGCTTGGCGAGAAGGCCCCCACGCAGGACGAGGCGATCCGGCTGATGGGGCAGTTGCACGCCGCCGATGCGCTGATCTGCGACGTGCCGCCCGACGGGCGCGAGCTGTTCCGCCGCTATCAGCGCCACCAGTCGATGCAGATCAAGCAGAAGATCTGGTCGCCGCTCGCGATCCGCATCCCGATCTGGGACCCGGACGCTTTCCTGACCCGTACCATGCCCTTCGTGCGGCCCTTCTTCACCCGCACCTTCGCGGTGATCTGGGTGCTGGTCGTGCTCGCGGGCTTCATCTTCGCCGCGATCAATTTCGGCGCGATCACCGACAATATCGCGGACCGGGTGCTGACGCCGAAGAACCTCTTCGTGCTCTGGCTGGTTTATCCGGTGGTGAAGGCGTTTCACGAATTGGGCCACGGATACGCGGTGAAGAAGAACGGCGGCGAGGTCCATGAGATCGGGATTATGCTGCTGGTTCTGGTGCCGGTGCCTTATGTCGATGCCTCTGCCGCCTCGGCGCTGCGCGACAAGTATCAGCGGATGCTGGTCGGCGGTATCGGGATCATGGTGGAGCTGTTCCTCGCCTCGATCGCGCTCTTCGTCTGGCTCAATGCCGAGACCGGCGCGGCCCATGCGGTGGCCTATAACGTGATGCTGATCGGCGGCGTCTCGACGCTTCTGTTCAACGGCAACCCGCTCTTGCGCTTCGACGGCTATTACGTCTTCGCCGACTGGCTGGAGATCCCCAATCTCGGCCAGCGCGCCAACCGCTACTACGCCTATCTCGCGCAGAAATACCTCTTCGGGATGAAGGAAGCGGAACCCGTCACCTCGCTGCCCGCCGAGAAGCGCTGGTTCCTGTTCTACGGGATCGCCGCCTTCATCTATCGCCTCTTCATCATGTTCGCGATCATCACCTATATCGCCGGCCGCTTCTTCTTCATTGGCGTGCTGCTGGCGGCCTGGGCGATCACGACACAGATCCTCGTGCCCATAGGCAAATCCATGTCCTTTCTGTCTTCCAGCCCGAAACTCCGCTCCAACAGGCCGCGTGCGGTCCTTGTGACAAGCGCGATCCTTGCCGCGCTCTTCGTGATCCTCTTCGTTCTGCCCGCGCCGTATCGATCCGTGGTCAGCGGCGTGACATGGCCCTCAGAGCAGGCGCAGGTGCGCGTCGGCACCAGCGGCTTCGTGACCGAGGTGCCGGTCGCGACCTATGACGCGGTGCAGCCGGGCGAGGTGATGATCAAGCTCGAAGATCCGCTGCTCAGCGCGCGGCTCGATGTGCTGGACTCGCAACTGGCGGGTCTGGAGTTGCAGCGTCAGGCGGCGGTGCGCACCGACCGG
>NZ_DFRG01000094.1:0-15792 GCF_002378135.1 Thioclava sp. UBA3469 | reverse complement strand
CCAACTCGATGAGATCGTGATCTATCATGGCGCGCTCGAGCCGCAATCGTCGGACAAGACCGCGCAGGCGGTCACCGTGCTGTCGCGCAACGAGTTGGAGCGTTCGGGCCAGACCCGCCTTGCCAATCTGATCGCGCAATCGCCGGGCGTCGGCATCCTGTCGCGCGGGCCGATGGGCGCGCAGACCGGCTTCACCATTCGCGGCGTGTCGCAGAACTACGTGAAGGTTATGGTGGATGGCATCGACGTCTCCGATCCGTCCGCGCCGCAGGTGCTGCCCGATCTGGGCCGGTTCAACACGTTCAATTATGACCGGGTAGAGATCATGCGCGGCTCGCAATCGGCGGTCTATGGCGGGCAGGCGGTCGCGGGTGTCATCAACCTCGACACCCCGCGCCCGACCGAGGATGGCGTGAGCCAGAGCGTCAAGCTCGAGCTCGGCTCCTACCACACCGCGAATGCGGCCTATAACTTCGGCTGGAAGAAGGGTGACGACGAGCTCGCGATCCAGCTTTCGAAAGTCTACACCGCAGGCTTCTCGGCCGCCGACAAGAAGAACGGCAATACCGAGAAGGACGGCTACCGCGCCGATCGCGTCAGCCTGCGTGCGCAGAAGCGCATCTCCGACAATCTGCTGATCGGTTTCAACGGCTTCGCGCAGAACGACCGGGGCGAGTTCGACAATGCCTTCACCTCGCCGCCCTCCGATGACGGGGAATACACGATCCACAAGGAGCGTGGCGGGCGTCTCTTCGCGAAATTTGCGACCGGTCCGCTCGATCACGAGCTTGGTCTGACCTATTACACGACCTCGCGCTGGTATCCGGTCTATGACTATGGCTACGAGGGCAAACGCCGCAAACTCGACTGGAAAGTCTCGACCGATCTCGGGCCGGGCCGCGTGACCTTCGGGGCGGATCGCACGCTGGAAACCTATACCGGCACCTATGTCACGGGCGATGTCCTGACCGCCGATACGGGCGTCTTCGGCGAATATGCCTTCTCGCCGATGGACGGGGTGAACGTGATCGCCTCGGCGCGCCATGACGATCACTCGGATTTCGGCGGCAACACGACGGGCCGTCTCGGCGTCACCTGGCAGGCCGATGCCGCGACCCTCGTCCGTGCCTCGGTGGGCAACGGGTTCCGCGCGCCGTCGGGCTACGAGCTTTATGACGGCTATGCGGGCAATCCCGATCTCAAGCCCGAGACATCGCTGAGCTATGATCTGGGCGTCGAGCGTGATTTCGGTGCGCATAAGCTGACCGCGACGCTGTTCCATATCGAGGTGGACGACCTGATCGACTACAGCAACACGACCTACAGCTACTACCAGACCTCGGGCACCGCGAAGCGGCAGGGTCTGGAGCTGGGCCTGAAAGGGCCGATCTCCAACAACGTCAACTACAGCCTCGGCTATACCTATCTGGATTCGAAGAACCCCGACGGGCTCTCTGCCGGCTCGACGTGGAACTCGGCCTTCGGGCGCCACACGCTGACCGCCGGGATCGACGCGCAGGTGACTGACAAGCTCACGCTCGCCGCCGATATGCGCGTGGTCACCGATCGTCAGAGCCAGCCCGATTACGGCCTGCTGAACGCGCAGATGACCTACGATCTGGGCAATGACAAAGAGGCCTATCTGCGCATCGAGAACCTGACCGACACCGATTACCAGCTTTGGCCCGGTTACGGCACCTCGGGTCGCACCGCCTATGTGGGGCTGCGTGCGCGGTTCTGATCTGAAAGGGGCGGTTTGCGCCGCCCTTTTCGCCGCCTTGGCGGCGACCTCCGCTGCATGGGCGGAGGAGCCTGCGCGGGTCGTGTCCATGAACCTCTGCACGGATCAGTTGGCGCTGGCGCTGGCCGATCCGTCGCAGATCGTCTCGGTCAGCCATTTCGCGACCGATCCGTCGATGTCGGTGCATTGGAAGCAGGCTGAAGATCTGCCCGTAAACTACGGACGTGCCGAGGAAATCTCGTTTCTGCACCCCGATCTCGTTCTGGCCGATACATGGTCGAACCCGGACACGATCCGCATGTTGCGCACGCTCGGGATCCGGGTCGAGCAACTGCCGCCCGGCACCTCGCTGCCCGAGATCCGAGGCCGGATCGAGACGATGGGCAAGCTGCTGGGCCATCCCGATCGCGCGGCGAAAATGCTTGCGGATTTCAATGCGCGGTTGGCGGCGATCAAGACGCCCGCGCCGGGGCTGAAAGCCGCTATCATCGGGCCCTCGGGTTACGGCTACGGGCCGCGGACCCTCGAGGGGCAAATCCTTGAAATGGCAGGGTTTCAGAATGTCGTCAGTGGGCCGGGGCTCGACTGGGGCGGTCGGTTGCCGCTGGAAGATCTGGTGATGGATCGCCCCGATCTGGTGGTCGTCGGTGGCTCGCAAGGCGGCACCGGCACGAGCCGCGCGCAGGAGGTGCTGGCGCATCCGGTGCTGCGCGATCTGCCGGTCGTGCGGGGGCTGCGCGATGCAAGCTGGACCTGCGGCGCACCGGCGATGCTGGGTGCGGTGGAGGCGCTGGCGAAGCTCGGTCGTAAAATCGAGAAAGAAAAGCTAACGCAATGAGTTATCGTGCGATCCTCATCCTGCTCTCCATCCTCTGCGCGATGCTGTTTGCAGCCTCGCTATTGATCGGGCCGTCGGGTATCTCGCCGCTTCACGGCCTCTCTGCGCTGATCTCGGGCGATGGCGCGGCAGGACTGGTGATGCGCGAGCTGCGCCTGCCGCGCGCGATCCTCGGGATCAGCGTTGGCGCCGCACTGGGGCTGTCGGGCGCCGCGATGCAGGGCTTTTTGCGCAACCCGCTGGCCGAGCCGGGGTTGATCGGCACCTCTGCGGGGGCGGCGCTTGGCGCGGTGATCGCGATCCAGACCGGGCTTTACGCGCTCTTCGCGCTGGCCCTCCCGCTGGCCGCACTGGCGGGCGCGGGTGTGGCCGTCGCGCTGATCCTGATCCTTGCGGGGCGTGAGGGCCGGGCGCTGGTGCTGATCCTTGCGGGGATCGCGGTCTCGGCGCTGGCGGCGGCGGCGACCGCGCTGGTGCTGAACCTCGCGCCGTCGCCGTATGCCGCGGCCGAGATCGTGTTTTGGATGATGGGCTCGCTCGCCGATCGTTCGATGACGCATGTGGCGCTGGCGCTGCCGTTCCTGATCGTCGGCGCGCTGATCCTGCTGCGCGCGGGGGCTGGGCTGGATGCGCTGAGCCTTGGCGAAGATGCTGCAGCTTCGATGGGCATCTCTTTGAAAAGGCTACGGCTTCAGATTGTCTTCGGCACGGCGCTGATGGTGGGTGCGGCCACGGCTGTCGCGGGCGCGATCGGCTTCGTCGGCCTCGTCGTGCCGCATCTGCTGCGCAAATCCGTGGGCGCGCGGCCCTCGCGGCTGCTGCCGGCTTCCGCGCTTGGCGGGGCGGCGATGCTGACGCTGGCCGATATTGCGACGCGGGTGATTGCGCCCGAGCGCGACCTGAAACTGGGCGTTCTGACCGCGCTGGTCGGCGCGCCGTTCTTCCTGTCGATGATCCGCAAAATGGGGCGCGAGGGCTGATGCTGGAGCTGGAAAACCTCACCGTTCTGCGTGGCGAATGTCCGGTGGTCGATCGCGTCTCGGCGCAGGTTGGGCCGGGCGAGGTGATCGGTCTGATCGGGCCCAATGGCGCGGGCAAGACCTCGCTGCTGCGGGGCGCGATGGGGCTTTTGTCGCATCGCGGGGACAGCTCGCTATCGGCGCTCGACCCGATGGCGCGGGCGCGGGCGGCGGCGTGGCTGCCGCAGGCGCGCGAGATTGCCTGGGGGCTGTCGGTAGCCGATCTCGTCGCGCTGGGGCGGCTGCCGCATGGGCGCGATCAGGCGACGCGCGGGGCGGCTGCAGTGGAGGAAGCGCTGCGCCGGATGGGGCTCGACAACTACCGCGACCGTGCCGCCACGCAGCTTTCGGGCGGCGAGCAGGCGCGGGTGCTGATCGCGCGGGCGCTCGCGCAGGAAAGCCCGCTGATCCTTGCAGACGAGCCGATCGCAGGCCTCGATCCGGCGGCGCAGATCGCGACGATGCAGGTCTTCACCGCCCATGCGCAGGCGGGCGGCGCGGTGGTCACCTCGCTGCATGATCTCGGGCTGGCGGCGCGCCATTGCACAAGGCTCTGGGTGATGGATCGCGGGCGACTGGTCGCGGACGGTGCACCCGGAGAGGTTCTGACCGAGACGCTTCTGGCCGAGGTCTTCCACATCCGCGCGCACTTCAAGATCACGCCGGAAGGTCCCGTTTTTCAACCGCTTTCTACCTTGGGGGTCTGATGGCATTTCCGGCCGAGCGCATCGTCTGCCTGACCGAGGAGACGGTCGAGACGCTTTACCTTCTGGGTGAGGACGCGCGCATCGTCGGCGTCTCTGGCTACGCGGTGCGGCCCAAACGGGTGCGTCAGGAAAAGCCGCGCGTCTCGGCCTTCATCTCCGCCGATCTGCCGAAAATCCTCGCGCTCGAGCCGGATCTCGTTCTGACCTTTTCGGACCTTCAGGCCGATATCGTCGCGGGGCTCGTGCGCGAGGGCGTCGCCGTGCACGCGTTCAACCAGCGCTCGGTCGCGGGCATCCTCGACATGATCTGCACGGTGGGCGCGCTGGTGGGCTGCACCGAGCGGGCGGAGTTGCTCGCCGCGGGTTACGAGGCGCGTCTGGCGGAGATCGCCGCCAAGCCGCGCCCCAACCGTCCGCGCGTCTGGTTCGAGGAATGGGACGAGCCGCTGATCTCTGCCGTGGGCTGGGTGTCGGAGCTGATCGAGATCGCGGGCGGGCGCGATATCTTCACCGATTTGGCGAAAGAGGGCAAAGCCAAGGATCGCATCGTCACTCCCGAACAAGTGATCGCCGCCGCGCCCGAGGTCATCGTGGGGTCGTGGTGCGGCAAGAAGTTCCGCCCCGAGAAAGTTTCCGCAAGGCCAGGCTGGCAGGGCGTTCCGGCTGTTGCGCGAAACCGGCTGCACGAGGTCAAATCCACCCTGATCCTGCAGCCCGGGCCTGCAGCGCTGACCGACGGGCTCGACGCGCTGGAGGTCGCGATCTGGTCCGATCCGGGCCCGATCCGGGGTTGCGGGCGTAATAGTTCTTAGACATAGAGCCCTCGCGCGCTAGAGTGTCCGCGCAGGAACAGAGGCTACTTACCCCGCGGGAGGGGGCATGTTCACGCGTTTTATACGGTTTTCACCACTCGTCTTGTCAGCTCTGCTGACGCTCGCCGCAGTTTCCGGTTTGATCCTTACCGATTGGTTTCTGGTCATCGCGATCCTCTTCGGTTTCCTGACGCTTGTCGGGATCCACGATCTGATCCAGACCAAGCACGCGATCACCCGGAACTATCCGATCCTCGGCCATCTGCGGTTCTTCTTCGAAGAGATCCGCCCCGAGATCCGCCAATATCTGATCGAGGGGGACGACGAAGACATTCCGTTCTCCCGCGCGACCCGCACGATCGTCTATCAGCGCGCCAAGGATATCGAGGACGCCAAACCCTTCGGCACCCGTATCCGCGTCTCGGAATCGGGCTATCAGTGGATCACCCATTCGGTGAAGCCGCGTCATATCGAGGACAGCGACTTCCGCGTCGAGATCGGCGGGGAGGCGTGCAAGCAGCCTTACAAGGCGTCGATCTACAATATCTCGGCCATGTCCTTCGGGGCGCTGTCGGCCAATGCGATCATGGCGCTCAACAAGGGCGCGAAGATGGGCGGGTTCGCGCATGACACGGGCGAGGGCGGGATTTCGCGCTATCACCGTGAGGGCGGCGATCTGATCTACGAGGTCGGCTCGGGCTATTTCGGTTGCCGCAATCACGATGGCAGCTTCAACCCCGAGAAATTCGCCAAGCGTGCGCAGGATCCTCAGGTCAAGATGATCGAGCTGAAGCTGAGCCAGGGCGCGAAGCCGGGCCATGGCGGCATGCTGCCCGCGGCCAAGATCACCCCCGAGATCGCCGAGGCGCGCGACATTCCGATGGATCGCGACTGCATCTCGCCCGCCTCGCATTCGGCCTTCTCGACCCCGCTGGAGATGATGGAATTCATCGGCCAGCTGCGCGAGCTGTCGGGCGGCAAGCCGGTGGGCTTCAAGCTCTGCGTCGGTCACCGGCGCGAGTTCATGTGCATCGTCAAGGCGATGCTGGAGACCGGCATCACCCCCGATTTCATCGTGGTCGACGGCAAGGAGGGCGGCACCGGGGCCGCGCCTCTGGAATTCGCCAATCACATGGGCTTCCCGCTCGTCGAAGGTCTCAGCTTCGTGCACAATACGCTGCGCGGGGCAGGCTTGCGCGATCAGGTGAAGATCGGGGCCTCGGGCAAGGTCGTCACCGCCTTCCATATCGCCAAGGTTCTGGCGATCGGGGCGGATTGGGCGAACTCGGCGCGCGGCTTCATGTTCTCGATCGGCTGCATTCAGGCACAGTCGTGCCACACGAACAAATGCCCGACCGGTGTGACCACGCAGGACCCGATCCGTCAGCGCGCGCTGGTGGTGCCCGAAAAGTCGACCCGCGTGGCCAATTTCCACCGCAACACCATGAAGGCGCTGGCCGAGATGACGGGGGCTGCGGGCCTCACCCATCCGGGGCAGTTCCTGCCGCATCACCTGCTGGTGCGCGACCGCGAGCGCGATTTCAAAGTGGGTGACGAGATCTATCACTACATGCCCGAAGGGTTCCTCCTGCGCGAGGATGACGACCGCTTCGGCTATCTCAAGCGCTGGAAGCGTGCCCGCGCTGAGGCGTTCGAGCCCTTCGACAGCGGCGTGTGAGATCGGATTTCACGGTATCTTGGGAGAGGCGGCGACGGAGGTTGCCGCCTTTCTTTTTGGCGACGTTTCTTGCTTGCGATGAGGGGAGCGCCCGAGGCGTCAAAACGCGTCTGAAACCGTGCCTTCGCCCGGGCGGCCAGCCCGGGCCGCGCCCGACCCTCCCCCCGGGAGGGCGCATCGCAACGGCGTCGCGCGAACGCAGGTTGGGGAGAGGTGGAGCGATAAACGGAAGTCCACCTAAGGAGCGCACGCGCCCACCCAGCGTCGGGCGCAGCCCTCACCGCCCCGCCACGAGCTTGGAGACGGTCTGTTCCGCTGGCCCCTCGAAGGGGCCATGCGTGAAGGCGGCGGCGGTACGGCCTGTCTCGGGGCAGTGATAGACGGCGTTGGAGCTGAACGGCCCCGCGCCGGAATGGCCGAAGACGCGGGTGTCGCCCCAGTCGCCGCACATCAGCCCCAGCCCGTACCCATGCCGCGTCCAAGGGCGGTCGGGCAACGCGCCTCCCAACTCGCGACAGGCGGTCATGCGGGCGAATGCGCGTGGCGCGAGCAGCCCGCCCAGCCCGTGCAATAGCCGCGCGGCATCGCCCGCCGTGCCGATCAGCGTGCGGTGATAGACCCACCCGGGGTGGTAGTCGCGCGCCTCGGGCCAGTGAAGCCGGGTGAAATCGGCGGGCGTTTGGGCGAGCCGGACACTCTCCAGCCCCAGCGGCTCTGTGATCCGCTCCTGCACCAGTTCCGCGAGGCCCATCGCCGCCGCGCCTTCGATCACCTCGCGGGCGAGCATGTAGCCGAGGTTGGAATAGCGCCACCCTTCGCCGGGCGGAAATTGCGCGGGCTGCGCGAGCGTCCGGGCCACGAGCAGATCGCGTGGCCACGGCGTGCGCCCCGCTGCGACATCCGCGTGATAGGCGGGCAGGGTGCCGTAATCGGGCAGACCCGCGCTGTGCTCCAGAAGCTGCGCCAGCGTACCCCCCGCGCGCAGCTCCGGCAGATCGAGCGGCGCGTCCAGATCGAGCCGCTTCTCAGACTCGAGCATCAGCGCCAGCGCCGCGATCACGGGCTTGGTGAAGCTCCAATACGGAAAGAGCCGCGCCCCTGACTGGGCCGTTTGGCAGCGGCCGTCGCGGTCGATCGTCGCGGTGAAGGCGGTGGGGGATTGGGTCAAAGCTTTGTCTTTACATGATTTTTCAGATGGGGCGGGCAGGGCGTTTTCCAATGGTATGTCATTTGCCGCATTGCGGCGCTGAAAAAAGTTGAAACGGCTTTGGCGTTTTGTATCATCACTTATGAATATGATCATGGGAGGAAGGGAGGCTTTCATGAGAGACGCACCCAAAGCATTTTGGTCACCGCTCGCCGCCGGCACCGCGCTCGGCCTGGCTCTGCTGTTGACCTTCGTCGTGACCGGGCATGGGCTCGGCGCATCCGGCTTCGTGACCCGCTTCGCGGCACAGGCCAATGACTGGGTCGCCCCGCAGGCGACCGCTGACAATTCCTATTTCGGGCCTTTCATGGCGGCAGGTAGCCCGCTTTTGAGCTGGATCACCTGGGAAGTGGTCGGCGTCCTGATCGGGGCGTGGCTCGGCGCGAAAGGCGCGGGCCGGATTTCGGTCAAGGTGGAGCGCGGCCCGCGCACCACGAGCGGCAATCGCCTCGTTTATGCGTTGATCGGCGGCGCGCTGGTCGGCTTCGGCGCGCGTCTCGCGCGCGGCTGCACCTCGGGTCTGGGCCTGTCGGGTAGTGCTACGCTCGCCGTGGCGGGCTTCGTCTTCCTGATCGGCTTCTTCGCGGCGGGCTTCGCCGTCTCCATGATGATGCGGAGGATCTGGCAATGAGCATCCCTCTTTACGATAGCGGCATAGCCTCGGGCCTCCTGTCGGGCATTCTGTTCGGCTACGCGCTGGAGGCGGCGGGCTTCGGCTCTCCGCGCAAGCTGACGGGGCAGTTCACCCTGCGCGACTTCTCGGTCTTCAAGGTGATGTTCACCGCCGTGATCGTCTGCGCTGTGGGCCTTTACGTGCTGCGGACGATGGGCTGGATGGGCCCGGCTGCGGTCTTCATCCCGACGCTCTTCTTCTGGGCGATCCTGCTGGGCGGCGTCTTCATCGGCGCGGGCTTTGCCGTGGGCGGCTATTGCCCGGGCACGTCGGTGGTCGGTGTGGCCTCCGGCCGGATCGACGCGGTGGTCTTCGCGATCGGCATGGTGCTCGGCACCTCGGTCTTCGCCTGGGTCTTCGACCCGATCAAGGATTTCTACCTCGCAGGTCAGGGGCCGACGGCACAGACGCTGCCGCAGCTCTTCGGACTGCCGGAATGGGTGATCCTGCTGGCGCTGATCATCATCGCCGCCGTGGGCTTCCGCCTCGGCACGATCCTCGAGCGGTCGCGCGGCGGTCCGTTCACCGCCGAAGAGGTCTGCGCCCCGGATGACGAGGCCGACGAGTTCGCCCTGACGTCGGCATCGGCAGATGCGCGCGGGTAACGGTTTGTAATACGGACGAAATTCTAGGGAGGAAAAGTCCATGAAACTGCATAAGAAACGCAAGAGCCTGCTGCGCGCCGCGATGGTGCCGGTGACTGCGGTCGCGATGAGCGCCGCCGTTCCCGCCACCTCGAGCGCGCAGGCGACCAACCCCTGCGCTCCGGCTGTGACGAACCCCTGTGCGCCGGCCAACCCCTGCGCCCCGGCGGCCGCCAACCCTTGCGCACCGGCTGCGGCAAACCCCTGTGCGCCCTCGGCGGCGAAGGCCGCGGATGCGGGCAGCGACGCGGCACCGATGGCCAGCGGGCCCTACGACACCACCGTCAAGGCGACCCAGGCGCCCTATGGCGACAAGATGCCCCCGATCGTCGACAACTACCTGCGCGCGACGCCCTATGTCGGCACCGGTGGCTTCATCGACCCGACGGGCATTCCGATGCTCAAGATGCTCGGCTTCAAGACCGTCGTGAGCCTGCTCAAGCCCGACGAAGGCGCGCCGAACGAGGGCGATCTCGTGCAGAAGGCCGGGATGAATTACATCCAGATCTCCGTTCCGACCAAGGCGCCGACCGAGGAACAGGTGGCCGAATTCGCGAAGATCGTCGAAGACCCGGCGAACTACCCGATCCTGCTGCATTGCGAGAGCTCGAACCGGGTCGGCGCGATGTGGGCGCTCTACCGCGCGTCGAAAGGCGTGCCGAACGAGATCGCCATCGAGGAAGGCCGTCAGGTCGGTCTGAAGACTTCGCGCGAACCGGCTGTGCGTGAAATGCTCGGCATGGAGCCGCTCTGAGCGCAGATGCCGCGATGACAAGGACGGGGTCAGCGCCTAGGCTGGCCCCGTTCGCATGAGGAGAGACCGATGACCCGACCCGAAACGCCCTCCGAGATGTCACCCGACAGCGCCAACCCGGCGACGCCCGCGCCCACGTTGCGCATCGCCAATCCCGGGATCGAGGGGCTGCCGCGTGCGCGCCTGGAAGAGATGCATGACGCGGCCGAGACCGTGCTCGAATGCGAGACGGTGCTGGCGAAATCGGGGATGAGCGTCGTCTCGGAAGTGCTGCGCGGGCAGGGGGATTTTCTGGTCTGGTCGCGCTACCCGCAGGGCGATGTCTTCGATACCGAGACGCATTGCCACTATTTCTACCACGCCCATGACGCGCGCGAGATGGCCGAGGGCGAGAACGGGCATTTCCACCTGTTCATGCGCCCCGAAGGGATCATTCCGGGGCTGGAGCCGTGGGACCTGCCCGGTGCGAAGATCCCCGAGGATACGGCTGCGCGCTTCGTCCATATCGGCGCGATCAGCGTGGATGCGAAGGGCCGGGCGATCCGCATCTTCACCACCAATCGCTGGGTGACGGATGAATGCCTCTACCGTGCCGAGGATATGATCCGGCTGCTCGATCATTTCGCGATCGAACTGGCGCATCCGAACTGGGCGGTGAACCTGTGGCTGAGCGGAATGGTCACGCTCTATCGTCCGCAATTCGCGGCGCTCCTGCGCGCGCGGGATGCGCAGATCGAGGCATGGCTGGCGGATCATCCGGGCAGCGAGGTGCTGGAGGATCGCAGCTTGCAGAATATCAGCCAGTGGCCCGTCGATCCGGTCGCCCAGATCGGCGCGATCGAGGATAAGCTCGACCTCTGAGGCGCGGGGCTACACCGGCACGCTCGAGGGTGCGCAGTCATTGACCGAGCGGATCTCGGGCGCGCGGGTCTTCGCGTTCCACTCCACCTCCCAAGCGCGGCAGGGGCCGGATTTGTTCTTCAGCTGCCGCCAGCGCAGCCGGGGCGAGTCCACCCCCTCGCGCAGCAGCTTGTCGTAGACGGGCATCGCGTGCCAGCGCGTCTCCGCCGCGTTCGAGCCGCCATCGGGCAGGATCAGGCATAGCCCCGTCGCGCGGCCCTCCTTCGCGGCCAGTTGCAGCCGTCGCCCGGCCGTCAGCCCGATCTCGCGCGGCAATTCCCCGATCACCAGTGGCACCGAGCCGTCGCGCAGCGCCTCTTCCATCACCGCGAGCGTGTCGGTCTGGTCCTTGCCGCGCGCCAGCAGAAGCCGCGCCGGGTCGAAGAAGCTCACCAGCCCGCGCGGGTTGAGCCCTTCGCGGCGATGGCGCTCGTTCACCCAGAGGATCGGCCCCGTGGTGCTGGCGCAGACCGCGCAGGCGAAGCTCGTGGCGCCGATGCCGCAGACCTCATGGGTGCGGCCTTCGCGCAGGGGGAACGGGTGGGGCGTGGTCATCGGAGCGGCAGCGAGGTGAGTGAAAACAAAACATGAACATTGTAGGCAAGAGAAACCCGGCCTGCAAGGGATCGCAGGCCGGGTAAGCAGGATGCCGAAAGCGGCGGGGCGTTACCTCAGGAACTCCAGCAGCGCGATGTTGAACTCTTCCGAATGGGTCACGTTGCAGCCATGCGGCGCGCCCTTGATCGTGAAGAACTGGCTGTCGGGGATCGCGTGGTAGGTTCGCGCACCGGAGCCTTCGAGCGGCACGATCGCGTCGCTGTCGCCGTGGATTACCAGAACGGGCACGCGCACCGCCTCCAGATCCTCGCGGAAATCGGTGGTGCCGAACGCCTCCATGCAGCCAAGTGCTGCGCTCTGGTCGGACTGGTTGCACAGGGTCACCGCCTGTTCGCATTCCTCGGCAGAGGCTTTGAGATCGCCGTCGACGCTGTAGAAATTCTCGACGAATTGCGGGAAGAACGCGTCGCGCCCGTCGCGCAGGCCCTGTTCCATCTCGCCTGCGGCTTCCTTGGTCAGCGGACCGTCGGGATTGTTCTCGCTCTGCATCAGGCAGGGCGTCACGGCGGAGGCGAAGACGGCGGCGCGCAGCCGGTCCTCGCCATGGTTGCGGATATAGCGTGCGACCTCGCCGCCGCCCATCGAGAAGCCCACCAGCGTCACGTCGCGCAAATCCATCGCAGTGAGGATCGCATCGAGATCGGCGGCAAGCGTGTCGTAATCGAAGCCTTCGGTGGGTTTTTCCGCCAGACCGAAGCCGCGACGGTCATAGGTTATGACGCGGTGACCGGCAGCGATCAGCGCCGGGACTTGTTTTTCCCACGCCTTGCCCGAGAGCGGCCAGCCGTGGATCAGGACCACGGGCCGACCCGAGCCGCCATGGTCGATTGCGTTGAGTTGGCCGGGGCCGAGCGGGGCTGCTGTCATGGGGGTCCTCCTGCGTCTTCAGCGTTTGAAGATCTCACCTGTTCACTGAAGTAACGCGGGCGACGCGGGCAAAGGTCCGAAATCTCATATATTTTTTGCATGTTTTCACGCCTCGGCGGGAGGGCGCCGGATTCCGTCGATCGCGGTGCCGTGCAACCCCCTCACATGCTTTGATCATTGCAATTAGCGCCCGTTCGCCTTATGTATTCTCTCGCTACGTTTGATTCCCAGATGCACTGTCTCCTTACGGCTTCAGTTTGCTTTCAAGAACTGACTACGCCGAGCTGACGCATTTCGCAGGCAGCATAATTTAATAGGAGACTCACGATGGCCGAAGGCACCGTGAAATGGTTCAATAGCACCAAGGGTTATGGCTTCATCGCACCGAACGATGGCGGCAAAGACATCTTCCTTCACATCTCCGCCGTTGAGCGCGCTGGCATCCAGCGTCTCGATGACGGTCAGAAAGTGACCTACGATCTGGAAACCGGCCGTGACGGCCGCCAGTCGGCAGGTAACATCGCGCTCGCGTAAGCTGAGCCCGTGTGACGGTTTGAGACGGCCCGTGCAATCGCGCGGGCCGTTTTCATTTGGTGCTTACCAGACGTCCGGGTCGATGCCCTTCGCGCTGAGTTCCGAGAACTTGTCCTGCAAGAAACGCTGGAACGGTTGATCCGCGTAAGCGCCGCTCGCCACGTATTCGAGCCCCGACAGATGGTGGAAGGGCTTGAAATAGCCCGGCATTCTGAAGGCTTCCGCCTCGCGCACGGATTGCGCGCCTGCATTCGCGGCCGGGATCAGCACCTGCGTCGGCGTGAAGTTCACCGCCCATTTCTGCGCCAGCGCGCGCTCCTCCAGCGCCTCGCCGTCGAAATCGGTGACCTCGCGCGCGCCCCAGAGATCGAGCTGCACGACCATGTAGCTCTTCTCGATCAGCCCGGTGATCTCGGGCCGCTCGAAATTCACCAGATGCATCTCGCGGCAATAGGGGCAGCCGCGCTGCTCGAAGAGCACCAGAAGCCCCTTGCTCTGATCGGCGGCCTCCTGAAGGTCCTCTCCCAGATCGAGAAAACCCTCGTGGAAGAAGGGCTGCTGATAGAGCCCGCCATCGCCCATCACCGCCTCGGCCTGCACGGGCCGCGCGCCTCCCAACGCGCCTCCCACTGTCATCGCCCCGACGGTCAGGGCCAACATCTCGCGTCTGTTCATCGCGTCGTCCTCCCTTTTTGAGAGACCGAGTATAGCACAGGCAGTGGGTTTGGCGGGAATTTCGCGGTGAGGGCCGCGCCCGACCTCGGGTGGGCGTTCGTGAGATGTGGGCGAGGGTACTTTATTTCTCCATCGCCCCGACGGCCTGGTCTCAGCGGTGCAGTGCAGTCGCGCCCTCCCGGGGGGAGGTCGGGCGCGGCCCGGGGCTGGTCGCCCCGGGCGAGCGAGTGGCTTCCCCCGCAACGAAAAAAGCCCCGCGCTCGCGGGGCCTTTTCCAATCTCGTGACCGTCAGCCTCAGGCTTTGGCGAGGTTGCGCAGCACGTAGTGCAGCACGCCGCCGTTCTTGAGGTATTCGATCTCCACCGCGGTATCGATCCGGCTCTTGAGCTTGATCTCTTTGGTCGAGCCGTCCTTGTAGGTGATGGTGCAGGGCACGATCGACTGCGGCTTGATTTCGCCTTCGAGACCTTCGATCGAGACCTCTTCCTCACCGGTCAGGTTCAGATCCTTGCGGGTCTGGCCTTCGGTGAACTCGAAGGGGATCACGCCGAAGCCGACGAGGTTCGAACGGTGGATACGCTCGAAGCTCTCCGCGATCACGGCCTTGACGCCGAGCAGGTTGGTGCCCTTCGCCGCCCAGTCGCGCGAGGAGCCTGCGCCGTATTGCTCGCCACCGAAGATCACCAGCGGCTTGCCGGCTTTCTCATAGGCCATTGCCGCGTCGAAGATCGAGGTCTGCTCGCCGTCGGGGCCCTTGGTGTAGCCGCCTTCGACGCCGTCCAGCATCTCGTTCTTGATGCGGATGTTGGCGAAGGTGCCGCGCATCATGACTTCGTGGTTACCACGGCGCGAACCGTAGCTGTTGAAGTCCTTCGGCGCGACCTGACGCTCGACCAGGTATTTCCCGGCCGGGGTGTCGGGCTTGAACGAACCCGCGGGCGAGATGTGGTCGGTGGTCACGAAATCGCCCAGCACGGCGAGGATACCCGCGTCCTTGATGTTCGAGATCGTGCCGGCTTCCGGCGACATGCCTTTGAAGTAGGGCGGGTTCTGGATGTAGGTCGACTGCGGCGGCCAGTCATAGGTTTCGCCGCCTTCGACTTCCACGCCCTGCCACTTCTCGTCGCCTTTGAAGACATCGGCGTATTTCTCGATGAACTTCTCGCGGGTGACGACCTTCTCGACGAGATCGGCGATCTCTTTGTCCGAGGGCCAGATGTCTTTCAGGTAGACGTCCTTGCCGTCCGGCGTCTGCGCGATCGGGTCGCTCGACAGATCGATGTTCATGTCGCCAGCCAGCGCGTAGGCCACCACGAGGGGCGGGGACGCGAGGTAGTTGGCGCGCACGTCGGGCGAGATCCGGCCTTCGAAGTTCCGGTTGCCCGAGAGCACCGAGGTTGCGATCAGATCGTTGTCGTTGATCGCCTTCGAGATTTCCGGCTGGAGCGGACCCGAGTTACCGATACAGGTGGTGCAGCCGTAACCCACGAGGTTGAAACCCACCGCGTCGAGATCTTCCTGAAGGCCAGCGGCTTCGAGATATTCCGACACGACCTGCGAGCCAGGCGCCAGCGAGGTCTTCACCCAGGGCTTGCGGTTCAGGCCCAGTTCGCGCGCTTTGCGCGCCACGAGACCCGCGCCGATCAGCACGTAGGGGTTCGAAGTGTTGGTGCAGGACGTGATCGAGGCGATCACCACCGAACCGTCGCGCAGTTCGTAATCTTCACCTTCGACCTTGGCGGTCTTGCCGATGGTGACCGATTTGGTCGCGATCGGGCCTTCGGCGGCCATGTTCTTGGCTTCCGACGAGATGTCGATGCCGCGGTAATCGGCAACCACGCCTTCGAACGCGTCAGCGGCGTTGGTCAGCGCGACATAGTCCTGCGGGCGTTTGGGGCCCGAGATCGCCGGAACGATGGTGTTCATGTCCAGCTCGAGCGTCGAGGAGTAGACCGGCGCGTAATCCGCGTCGCGCCACATGCCGTTTTCCTTGGCATAGGCTTCGACCAGCGCGATGCGGTCCTTGTCGCGGCCGGTCTGCTCGAGATAGCGCAGCGTCTCGTCATCGACCGGGAAGAAGCCACAGGTCGCGCCGTATTCGGGCGCCATGTTGGCGATGGTCGC
>NZ_DFRG01000208.1:0-11026 GCF_002378135.1 Thioclava sp. UBA3469 | reverse complement strand
CGCGCTCGACGTGACCGTGCAGGCGCAGATCATGGACCTGCTGGGCGAATTGCGCCGCGAGTTGGGGATGGCGACCGTGCTGATCACCCACGACCTTGGCGTGGTCGCGGGCTTCTGCGAGCGCGCGATTGTCATGTATGGCGGTCAGGTGATGGAGCAATCGCCCGTCGATCCCTTGTTCGCCAACCCGACCCATCCCTACACCAAGGGCTTGCTGGCCGCGTTGCCGCGTCTGGATGCGGATCGCGCGATGACCCCGATCCGGGGTAACCCGCCGAACATGACCGGCGCGCCGAAGGGCTGCCCATTCTGCCCGCGCTGCGATTTCGTTGAAGAGGTCTGCGCCGACGTGATGCCGCCGCTGGCGGAGTTTGCGCCGGGCCGCGCCCGCGCCTGTCACCGTTCCATTGAAACGATCGAGGAGGCCGCCGCATGACGACCCCGCTGATCGAGGCCCGCGACGTTCGGGTCACTTTCGACATCCGCCGCGCCTCGGACCTGCCTTGGACCGAGCCGCCGAAACTGCGCGCGGTCAATGGCGTGAGCTTCAAGCTCGAGCAGGGCAAGACGCTCGGCATCGTGGGCGAGTCCGGCTGTGGCAAGTCCACGCTGGCCCGCGCGCTGATCCAGATGCTGCCCGCCGAGGGCGAGATCATCTGGCAGGGCAAGACGGACCTTCTGCCGCTCTCGCCGCGCCAGATGCTGAAATACCGCTCCGACATCCAGATGATCTTTCAGGATCCGCTGGCCTCGCTCGACCCGCGTATGACCGTTGGCGAGATCATCGCAGAGCCACTGCGCACCCACCGCCCGAAGATGGACCGTAAGGAGCGCAAGGAGAAGGTCCGCGAGGTGATGGAGAAGGTCGGCCTGCTGCCGAACCAGATCAACCGCTACCCGCACGAGTTCTCGGGCGGTCAGTGTCAGCGTATCGGCATCGCCCGTGCGCTGGTGGTGGAGCCGAAGCTCCTGATCTGCGACGAGCCGGTCTCGGCGCTTGACGTCTCGATTCAGGCGCAGGTGATCGCGCTTCTCGAAGACCTGCGCCGCGATCTCGGGCTCACGATCATCTTCATCGCCCATGACCTGAGCGTCGTGCGCCATGTCTGCGACGAGGTGATGGTGCTCTATCTGGGCCAGATGATGGAGGCGGGCGCGACCGAGAAGCTCTTCGCCGAGCCGCAGCACCCTTATACGCAGGCGTTGCTGTCGGCGGTGCCGATCCCCGATCCGGAGATCGAGCGCAACAAGGTGCTGATTGCGCTGGAAGGCGACCTGCCGAGCCCGCTCAACCCGCCATCGGGCTGCCCGTTGCGCACTCGCTGCCCGCGTGCGAGCGAGATCTGCGCCACGACCCCGCCCACCGAAGAGGTCGCCGGGCGGCAGGTCTTCTGCCACCATCCCGGCCCTGCCGCGGAAGTGCAGGCGGTGCTCTCGGAGAGCTGAATTCTTGTGCGGCGGGCGGGGTTTTCCCGCCCGCTCACACCAATTTGTGCGAGCTTACGTCGGGATATTTATCCGGACGGTCAAAGCACTGTTACGATCCTCGGATAGAGCGCTCCGGCAAGGAGCCAATTGTCTCGGAGGATCCCCCTTATGTCGCTTATTTCGCGTCGCCAATTCCTGATCACCACCACCGCTGCGGGCGGGCTCGTGATGGTCCACCCGTTCACGGCGCGCGCCGCCGAAGGGCAGGCCCACCTGCGCCTTCTGTGCACCACCGATGTTCACTGCCACATCCGGCCCTATGACTATTACGCTGACAAGCCCGTCGACACGGTCGGCCTGTCGCGCACCGCGACGCTCATCCAAGGGGTGCGCGCGGAAGCCGCGAACACGATGATGTTCGACAATGGCGACTACATGCAAGGCAACCCGATGGCCGATTACATCGCCTATTCCAAGGGGATGAAGGAGGGCGATACCCATCCGGTCATCGCGGGGATGAACCTGCTGGGCTATGATTGCGGCACGCTGGGCAATCACGAATTCAACTACGGGATGGATTTCCTCAAGAAGGTGAACGACCGCGCGAATTTCCCGATGGTCTGCGCGAACTTCGCGCATAAGCTCGGGGCGTCTCCGCGTGAGGATGATCTCTACCTGCCACCCTACCTGATCCTTGATCGCGACCTGACCGACGGGGCGGGGAACAAGATGCCGATCCGCATCGGCGTGATCGGTTTCGTGCCGCCGCAGATCATGCAATGGGACCGTGCGCATCTCGAGGGCAATTACCAGACCCGCGACATCGTGGAGGCCGCGAAAGCCTGGGTGCCGCAGATGCGCGAGGAGGGCGCCGATCTCATCGTGGCGCTCGCCCATACGGGCATCGACAACGGCCCGCAAAGCGACGGGATGGAGAACGCGGCCTTCTACCTCGCAGGCGTGGACGGGATCGACGCGGTGATCACCGGGCACCAGCACCTGAACTTCCCCGGCAAGGATTTCTCCGGCCCCGGTATCGACAATGACAAGGGCACGCTGCAGGGCAAGCCGGCGGTGCAGGCGGGCTTCTGGGGCAATCATATGGGCCTGATCGACCTGATGCTGAGCCGCGACGGCGGCAAGTGGAAGATCGACACTCATACCTCGGAAATTCGTCCGATCTTCGCACGCGGCGAGGATCGTTCGATCACGCCGCTCACCACCGATTACGAACCGATCCTCGCCGCCACCGATCAGGTGCATGAGGAGACGCTGAAATATGTCCGCGCCAAGGTGGGCGAGACCGAAGCGCCGCTTTATTCCTACTTCGCGCTGGTGGCTGACGATCCGTCGGTGCAGATCGTCTCGAATGCGCAGATCTGGTACGTGAAGAAGCTGCTGGAGGGCACGCCCGAAGGTAAACTGCCGCTTCTGTCGGCGGCGGCGCCGTTCAAGGCGGGCGGGCGCGGCGGCCCGGATTACTTTACCGATGTTCCCAAAGGCCCGGTGGCGATCAAGAACGTCTCTGACCTCTACCTCTATCCGAACACGCTGCAGGCGGTGAAGGTCACCGGCGCGCAGGTGAAGGACTGGCTGGAGCGCTCGGCGGGCATGTTCAACCAGATCGATCCCGGCGCGAAGGATGCCAAGCTGCTGAACCCCGATTTCCCGTCCTATAATTTCGACGTGATCGACGGGGTGACCTATCAGATCGACATCACCCAGCCCGCCAAGTTCGACAAGGACGGTGCGGTGGTGAACGCCGATACGAACCGCATCGTCGATCTGAAATATGACGGCAAGCCGATCGACCCGAAGGCCGAGTTCGTGATCGCCACGAACAACTATCGCGCGTCGGGCGGCGGCAGCTTCCCCGGCGCGGACGGCTCGACGGTGATCTACCGCGCGCCCGACACCAACCGCGACGTGATCGTGCGCTACATCCACGACAAGGGCACGATCAACCCGAAGGCCGACGCCAACTGGTCCTTCGCACCTGCGGATGGCGCGACGGTGCTGTTCGAGACCGGCCCGAAAGCGCAGGACTATCTCGAAGACGTCAAATCCCGCGGGCTGGATATCGAACCGGCGGGCGACGGCGAGGGAGGCTTCGCGCTCTACCGCATCACGCTGTGAGGCGCTGATCGGACCGGCCGAGATTGAAAAGGGGCGCGTCGGCGTCCCTTTTCAATAAATGACACAGGGCCTCGCACGAAAGAGAGGGGCTGTGAGTGAGACGTGAGTGGGCGGGTGTGAACTCCACCTTAGGCTGAAGTGAGTGCGGCGATATTTCGCGCTGCATCATCACAACAGGGAGGAGAAATCACGATGGCATCGCTCAGGACAACCGCGCTCGCCGTGGCTGCAGGACTGGCGCTCACCGCGCCGATGGCACAGGCCCAGTCCAACGATGGGCAAAGCTGGCAGGAGCTTTCGGGCTATACCGACCAGCCGACGACCTTCAACCGCTCGGCCAGCATCTTCGCGCCTTGGGACAATCCGCCTTCGGATGCGAAGAACTTCACGGTGCCGGAGGTGAACAATCTTCCCGACCTGCATGGCGATATCGTCGATCCGCAACTGGTGATCTATTTCGCGGGCAATCAATACATGGTGGTGCAGGACCTGATCGCGGCCTTCCAGCGCGCCTATCCGCAATACAAGCGTATCTTCTACGTCACCCTGCCGCCGGGCATCCTGCTCGATGCGGTGAAGAACCATGACGGAGCCTTCGCCATCGGCAATCTACGTATCGCGATGAAGCCCGATGTGCTGACCCGCGGCAAGGGCGCCATGGAGGCGATGCAGAAGGACGAGAAGGCCTTCTCCGATTTGCAGGACTATGCCGATAACGAACTGGCGCTGATGGTGGCGAAGGGCAATCCGCTGCATATCCAGAGCCTCGCCGATCTGGCCGATCCTGCGACCCGCGTGACGATGCCGAACCCCGATTGGGAGGGCATCGCGAAGGTGATCGAGAAGAGCTACGTCAAGGCAGGCGGGCAGGCGCTCGACGACAAGATCATGAAGGACAAGGTCCGGGACGGCTCGACCTACCTGACCCATATCCACCATCGCCAGTCGCCGATGCGGGTGATGGCGGGGCTCGCCGATGCCGCGCCGGTCTGGCTGACGGAAGCCTTGTTCCACTCCAAGCGGGCGGATGAAGGCATCGATATGGTCAAGCTGCCCGATAGCGAGAATTCGACTCTGACCTATACGGCTGGCGTGCTGAAGACGGCGCCACATCCGGAAGCCGCGAAGGATTTCGTGACCTTCCTGACTTCGAGCGACGGGCAGAAGATCTACCACAAATACGGCTTCGCCTCGCCCGGTACGTTGAACTGAACTGAGCTGAACAGCTCGGTGACGTGCGCCCTGAGCCGCCTCATCGCGATATCGTGACATCATTTTCAGGCGCCGGAACAGGTGGCTGAAGACGGTCTCGCGTGCGGATGAGATGCGTTCGGAAATCGGCTATTCCATTGAATAATAACAAGGATAAGGGGCGCTCCGGTGTCCCTTCTTGCCGGTCCAGCCATGTGCAGGGCGCAAGTCCGCTCTCGCACACGTGGCGACAGAATGTCCGGAGCCTACCGTAGGAAAACCGAATTCCCCGGATCAAACGGGCTGCGGACAGGAGAGCGACAAGAATGGGTTTAGGTAAGTGGACGTCGCGCGCGGCGGTGGGGACGCTGGTGGCCGTGGCAATTGCAACGGGCGCGATGGCGCAGGGAATGCCGGGTGGCACTCAAGGCCCGACCGAGGTCGGCGTGATGCAGGTTGAGACGCAATCCGTGCCGTATACTGTCACCCTGCCGGGCCGCGCGGTGGCTTTCGAGCAGACCGATATCCGCCCGCGCGTCGCGGGCACCATCGCCTCGATCGACTACGAGGCGGGCCACAAGGTCGCGACGGGCGATGCGCTGTTTCACATCGACGACGACACCTATCAGGCCGAGCTGACCGCAGCCGAGGCCGAGAAGGCGAGCGCCGACGCCAATGTGCAGGCGGCGCAGTCGCAAGTGGACCGCTATACCAAGCTGGAGAAGACCTCGATCTCGGTGAGCGATCTGGAGACGGCGAGGGTCACGCTCGCGCAGGCGAAAGCCTCCGCGCTGAGCGCCGAGGCCGATCTGCAGACCGCGCAGCTCAACCTCGATCGCACGGTGATCCGCTCGCCCATCGACGGCTATCCGGATGTGGCGAACGTATCGGTCGGTTCTCTGGTCACTGCGAACCAGTCCGATGCGCTGACGACGGTGACGCGGCTCGATCCGATCTATGTCGATGTCTCGGAAAGTGCGGCACGGATCATGCGGGTGCGCCAGCGGATTGACCAAGGCTCCTTGCAGCGCGGCGATCAGTTGAAGGTTTCGCTGCTGCTGGAGACGGGTGAGGAATATGACGGCACCGGCACGCTTGTCAGCCCCGGTGCGACTGTCTCCTCAACGACGGGCACGGTGGATTTCCGGTTCAAGTTCGACAATGCCGACCGAATGATCCTGCCGGGACAGTTCCTGCGCGCGAAGATCACGTTGGGCACGACGCAGGCGATCCTCGTGCCGCAGCGCGCGACGACGCGGGAAGGGGATGGCTCGCTTTCGGCCTTCATCGCCGCCGATGGCGCGGCGAAGAAAGTGACGCTGACAACGGCGGGCACCTATCAGAACGCGTGGATCGTGACCGACGGCATCGAGAACGGCGATCAGGTGATCCTCGACGGGCTGAAGAACCTGCGCGACGGGGCCGAGATCAAGACGGTGCCGGTGACGATCAACGCGCAGGGCGTGGTGCAGGACGCCGCTCCGGATAACTCCGACAGTACCGCCGACGCTGCCAACGACACGGCGAAGGCGGAGTAAGCTCAACATGATCCGTTTCTTTATCCATCGCCCCGTCTTCGCGATCGTGCTTGCGTTGGTGACGATGCTCGCCGGCGGCTACGCGATCACCCAGCTGCCCGTGTCGCAATACCCGGAAGTCGCGCCGACCACGATCCGCATTTCCGCCAGCTATTCCGGGGCTACCGCGCAGGCGGTCGAGAACTCGGTGACGACGCCTATCGAAGACTCGCTGACCGGGCTCGACGGGCTGCTCTACATGGAGAGCTCGTCCAATCAGGGTTCGGCGCGCCTGACGCTGACCTTCGACGGCTCGGTCGATCCGATCGACGCCGAGAACGAGGTGCAGACAAAGATCCGCAAGGTCGAGAATTCGCTGCCCGATGCGGTGCAGTCGTCGGGGGTGAGCGTGTCGCGCTCCTCCTCGGATATCCTGATGGTCGGCGCGCTGGTCTCGACCGATGGGAAATATTCCACGGTCGAGCTGGGCAACATTCTGGACACCGAAGTGAAAGGCGCGATCGAGCGCACCTCGGGGGTGGGCGGGATCAATGTCTTCGGCTCGGGCTACGCGATGCGGGTCTGGCTCGATCCATACAAGCTCGAGCAATATCAGCTGACGCCGACCGACGTTACCTCGGCCGTGCAGGCGCAGAACACGACCGTTTCGGTCGGTTCGCTCGGCGATCTGCCCACGACCGAAGGGCAGCAATTCACCGCGACCATCACCGCACAGAGCCAGCTGACCTCGGTCGAGCAGTTCGAGAAGATCCTGTTGAAGACCGAGGCCGACGGCTCGGCGGTCTATCTGGGCGACGTGGCGCGGATCGAGATCGGACAAGAGGATTACGGCAGCAATTCCAAGTTCAATGGCATGAACGCAGCGGGCTTCGGTGTGAACCTCGCGAACGGCGCGAATGCGGTGGATACGGCCTCGGCGGTGCGCGCGACGCTGGACCGGATGTCGTCGTCGTTGCCCGAAGGCGTCGAATTCCAGATCGCCTATGACACCTCGCCCTTCGTGCAGCTCTCCATCGAGAAGGTCTATCACACGCTGGCCGAGGCGATCGTGCTGGTGCTGCTGGTGATCCTCGTCTTCTTGCAGAAATGGCGCGCGACGCTGATCCCCATCGTGGCAGTTCCGGTGGTGCTGCTGGGCACATTCGCGGTGCTGCTGGTCGCGGGCTATTCGATCAACACGCTGACGATGTTCGCGATGGTGCTGGCGATCGGCCTGCTGGTCGATGACGCGATCGTCGTGGTGGAGAATGTCGAGCGCGTGATGGAGGAGGAGGGGCTCAGCCCCCTCAAAGCGACGGAAAAGAGCATGAGCCAGATCACTGGCGCGCTGATCGGGGTGGCGCTGGTGCTGTCGGCGGTGTTCCTGCCGATGGCGTTCTTCCCGGGCTCGACGGGGGTGATCTACCGGCAGTTCTCTGTGACGATCATCACCGCAATGGTGCTCTCCGCCGTGGTCGCGCTGATCCTGACGCCTGCGCTGGCGGCAAAGCTGCTGCGGCCTTCGACGGGTCGCGCGATTGCGCCTGCGCGCGCCTTCAACACCGGCTTCGCGAAGATGCAGGGCGGTTACGCCAGCGCGGTGGCCCGTATCGTGCGCAAACCTTTCCTGATGGCGCTGGTTCTCGTGCTGGTGCTGGCGGGCGCGTGGGGCGTGATGACCCGGCTGCCCTCGTCCTTCCTGCCGCAGGAAGATCAGGGCGTGCTGATGGCGATGGTGAACCTGTCCGAGGGGTCGACCACGGCGCAGACGTCGGATGTGGTCGACCAGATCACGCAATACCTGCTGACGCAGGAGAAATCGGATGTGTCGTCGGTCTTCGCGACGCTCGGGTTCTCCTTCGGCGGCGGAGGGCAGAACACCGCGATGGTCTTCGCAAAGCTGAAGGATTTCGACGACCGCACCGGCGCGGATCAGACCGCTGCCGCCATCTCGGGCCGGGCCAATGCGCATTTCGCGGGGCTGCGCGCGGGGCAGGTCTTCTTCCTGCAACCGCCCGCGATCCGCGGTATCGGCAACTCCTCGGGATTCCAGATGTATCTGGTGGATCAGGGCAATAACGGCACGACGGCGCTGAAGGAGGCGGGCGAGCAGCTCGTGGCCGAAGCGAAATCCGACAGCCGCCTGACCAATGTCCGCGTCAGCGGCGACGAGAACAAGGCGGCACTGCAGCTCGATATCGACCAGCAGAAGGCCGAAAGCTTCGGGCTGACGCTGAGCAACCTCAATGCGATGCTCTCGGTGATCTTCAGCGGGAAATCGGTGAACGACTTCGATCTCAACGGCAATCTACGCCCGGTGATCGTGCAGGCCGATGCGCCTTACCGGATGCAGCCGGAGGATATCGACACTTGGTATGCGCGCAATGCGTCGGGCGAGATGGTGCCGTTCTCGTCCTTCGCGACGACGAAATGGGTCTCGGTCGCGCCGAAACTGTCGCGCTATGACGCCGCCAATGCGATCGAGATCTCGGGCCAGGCCTCGGGCAGCGCAAGTTCCGGCGCGGCGATGGATGCGATGGAGCAGCTGGTCTCCGATCTGCCCGGCGGCTACGCGGTCGCGTGGACGGGGCTGAGCTATCAGGAACGCCAGTCCGGCGATCAGGCGCCCTATCTCTATGCGCTCTCGGTGCTGGTGGTCTTCCTCTGCCTTGCCGCGCTATATGAGAGCTGGTCGATCCCGCTCTCGGTGATGCTGGCCGTGCCGGTGGGGGTTCTGGGGGCGCTGGTCTCGGCCTGGGTCTTCGGACAGTCGAACGATGTCTACTTCAAGGTGGGCATCCTCACGACGATCGGTCTGGCGGCGAAGAACGCGATCCTGATCGTGGAATTCGCCAAGAACCTCGAAGCTGAGGGCAAGGAGCTGATCCCCGCGACCATCGAGGCGGCGCGGCTCCGCCTGCGCCCGATCCTGATGACCTCGCTCGCCTTCATGCTGGGCGTGGTGCCGCTGGCGATCGCGACCGGGGCAGGGGCCTCGGCACAGAACGCGATCGGCATCGGTGTGCTGGGCGGCATGGCGGCGGCGACCTTCATCGGCGTCTTCATGGTGCCCGCCTTCTACGTCCTGATCCGTAAGCTCACGCCGGGGCGCTGAGGCGAAGGCGCGATCCCAATGCCAAGGCGGCGGCGCTACGCGCGGGGCCGCCTTGGCGATCAATCACTTCCGCTTGAAACGGGGAAAGCAGGGAACAAAGCGCTGAAGGCGCAAGTTTCCCTGCCAAGGAACGCCGGTAAGTACCGGAAAGAACCGATAAAGGAGTGAAGTTATGCTGAGCATGATCGGGGGCCTCGTCGTCCTCATCCTCGATATCTGGGCCATCGTGTCGATCCTTGGCTCGGGCGAATCCACCGGCAAGAAAGTGCTGTGGATCCTGTTGATCGTCATCCTGCCGATTATCGGCTTCATCATCTGGCTGCTCGTCGGGCCGAAAGGCGCCAAGGCGACAGTCTGAGCCACGCAGAGCCGGGAGGGACGATATGAACAGCATCATCCGCAACATCGTCCCCCTCGGCTCGCTCTTGGTATCTGTGCTGGCGCTCGCGCTGGCCGTCTGGATCAGCCCTTGGTGGCTGATCCTCTTGCTTGTCACGGTGCCGCTTCTGGCGTTCAGCCTCTACGACTATTTCCAGAAGGATTGGACGATCACGCGCAACTATCCGGGAGCGGCGCGCATCCGCTGGCTCGCCTATGATCTGCGGCCCTTCCTGCGCGCCTATATCGTCGAGGGCGATCTGGAGGGCAAACCCTACCCCTACGAGGCGCGCAACCTCGTCCATGCGCGGGCCCGCGGGCAGACCGACACCCATCCCTTCGGCACCGAGCGCGACGTGGAAGGCGCTGAATACCAATGGGTGAACCATTCCATCGCGCCCGCCGAGCATCCCGAAAAAAGCCCCCGCGTCACGGTCGGCAACGATCAATGCGCGAAACCCTATTCGGCCTCGGTGCTCAATATCTCGGCAATGTCCTTCGGCGCGCTGTCGGCCAATGCGGTCGAGGCGCTGAACCTTGGCGCGAAACAGGGCGGGTTCTACCACGACACGGGCGAGGGGGGCTTCTCGCGCTATCACCAGAGCCACGGCGGAGACATCGTCTGGGAACTGGGCTCGGGCTATTTCGGGGCGCGCGACGATGCGGGGAATTTCGACCCGGAGCTGTTTGCCGAGCAGGCCAGCCGCGATCAGGTTAAGATGACCGAGATCAAGCTGAGCCAAGGCGCGAAACCCGGTCACGGAGGGTTGCTGCCTGCGGCGAAAGTCACCGAGGAGATTGCCGAGACCCGCAAGGTGCCCGCGCATCAGGACTGCCTGTCTCCGCGCGGTCACAAGGCGTTTTCGACGCCCGCGCAGATGATGGAATTCGCGGCAAGGATGCGTGATCTCTCGGGCGGCAAGCCGGTGGGCATCAAGCTGTGCATCGGCCAACCGCATGAGGCCTTCGCGGTGGTGAAGGCGATGCAGAAGACCGGCATTTATCCCGATTTCGTCGTGGTGGACGGGGCCGAGGGCGGTACCGGGGCGGCGCCGCTGGAGCTGTCGGATCATGTGGGGATGCCGCTGATCGACGGGCTGGTGCTGATGCGCAACGCGCTGGTCGGCGCGGGTGTGAAGGACAAGGTGCGGCTGGCGGCGTCCGGCAAGGTCTATTCCGGCTATGGGCTGGCGCAGAACCTCGCGATCGGGGCGGATTGGTGCAATGCCGCGCGGGCCTTCATGTTCTCGATCGGCTGCAT
>NZ_DFRG01000059.1:0-14287 GCF_002378135.1 Thioclava sp. UBA3469 | reverse complement strand
ACGTATTTGAACGGCCCGCGCGCGACCAGCGGCTCGTCGAGGATGATGATCCGCGTCGTCCAGCGCGCGCCGAGGCTGGTGAGGATCCAGACGCGCAGCACCTGCAGCACCGCGAAGAGCGCGAGCCAACCGAGGTGAACGGGCTGACCGAGACCGAAGACGATCAGGCACAAGATCCACACGCTGTGCATCGCAACCATCACCGGGTAATGCGACGCGCCGACCTCATGGGCCCCGCGCGCCAGAAGCCGGGCGGTGTTGCGCTTGGCGATGACCAGCTCGCTCAGCCGTTGCACGACGATGAAAGCGAGGAACAGGAGGCTCGGGAGGACCATCAGGCGGCCTCCCTCTCGCTTTGGGCCGGGCCGACATGGAAGGGCAGGAAGGAAGCGGTGAAGCCGGGGCCGAGTGCGCAGCCCATCATCTGCCCGGTCTTGCCCGCGTCCAACACCGCCCGCATCACGAACAGCATCGTCGGTGCGGACATGTTGCCCGCCTCGCGCAGCACCGCGCGTTCGGCATCCAGAACGCCCTGTTCAAGATGCAGCGCGCCTTCGATCGCCTCCACGACCTTCGCGCCGCCGGGGTGGCAGACATAGCGGTCGATCTCGTCATGGTTAAGGTTCGCTGCCTTGAGCGCGCCATCGGCTGCCTCCGCGAACTCGGACGTGACGAAGCCCGGGATCGAGCGGTCGAAGATCACGCCGAAGCCGATCTCGTCCACGTCCCAGCCCATGATGTCGAGCGTGTCGGGCCATGTCTTCTGATGGCCTTGGCCAAGCGAGATTACCTGACCCGCGCCGGGCGCTTCGGTGCTGATACAGGCCGCAGCCGCGCCGTCCGCAAACAGCACGGCCGCCACGATATCGGCCTTCTGCATCCGGTCCGCGCGGAAAGACAGCGAGCAGGTTTCGACCACGACGAGCAGCACCTTCGCCCCCGGACGCCCCGCCGCGATGGATTGCGCCGTCGACAGCCCCGAGACGCCGCCCGCACAGCCCAGACCGAAAATCGGCACCCGCATGATGTCATTGCGAAATCCCATCTCGCCGAGAACCTGCGCCTCGAGCGAGGGCGTCGCGAGCCCGGTCGAGCAGACCGTGACCACGCAATCGACCTCCGAGCCCTGCCAGCCTGCGGTGTCGAGGGCCGCCTGCGCCGCGTCGACGAACAGCGCCTTCGCACCCTCCATGAAAGCCGCGTTGCGATCAGCCCAGCCGTGCGGCTCCGAGAACCAATCGATTGGCACGACCGAATAGCGCCGATCGATCCCGGCCGTGTCGAAGGTCTTCGAGAGCCGCTCGAATTGCGGGTAGGTCTCGCCGAAGATGATCTCGGCCCGCTCGCGCACTTCCGATTGCGCGAGGCAATGGGGCGGCAGGGCGGTGGAGAGACCGTGAAGATAAACTGACATGGCAATTCCTTTTCGCTGAAGGCTGATCCAAGTCAGTCCTCAAGGAAGCTTTGAAAAAATCGGGGGCGCGTCGGATTGCCCTTTAAGTCAACGGCCCGCAGATGGCTTTGGTTCAGCCGCAGGGGGAAGAAAGCGAGACCGGAGGGCGTGCTCCGCGCAGTTCAAGAACGTTGCGCATCTATCGAAAAAGATTAGTTTTTTTTGGGTTATTAATTGCGCGATTTTCGCTTGAAACACCAAGCTGTGATCCCTGGCCCGGGCGTGCGGGGGCTGTGACGAGCCGCCAGCATCGATCCAAGGTCCCCGCAGGATCGGCGCGCGTAAGCGTGTATTCAGCTTAAAGTCGCAGCGTAGGTATCTGGTTTTGCGACGTTTTTCAAATTTAGATTATTCCCAAAGGGGTACGCCAAGACTGCAACGCCGCGGCGCGGCACACGGCGACTTGAGGCCGAATTCGTGTTTCGAAACCGGTTTCGGCTTTACGAAACCGGTTTCGCGACCTTAGTCTTTCGCCATGGAGGAGATTCGCGACACCGATAAGAAGCCGTCCGCACCGGCGCCGCGCCGGGTGCGGATTTCTGATCTTGCGCAGGCTCTAGGCCTGACCAAGAGCACCGTGTCGCGGGCGCTCAACAATTATTCCGACATCTCTCCCGAGACCCGCGAGCGGGTGGCGCGCGTGGCCGCCGAAATGGGCTATGCGCCGATGCCCTATGCGCAGGCCGTGCGCACGGGGCGGGTGCGGGCGCTGGGTCTGGTGCTCGAACTCGACGCGCCGGACCGCTACGGGCCGTTCCTCACGGATTTCCTGGGCGGGATCACGCAGGAGGCCTCGCTCGAAGGCTGGACCCTGACGATCGCCTCGTCGAACTCGCGCGAGGAGATGGAGGACACGGTCACCCGGCTTTTGCAGGAGCACAAGGTCGACGGCTTCATCCTGCCGCGGACGCAGGTCGTGGACCCGCGGGTGAAGTTCCTGCAGGCAAAACACGTGCCCTTCGTGCTGTTCGGCCGCACTGGTCACGGCCAGCCCGATCCGGGCCTGTCGTGGTACGACGTGGATGGCGAGGGCGCGATGCGTGCCGCGGTCGCGCGGCTGGCGGGGTTCGGTCATCGCCGCATCGCCTTCGCCGGGTCGCACGCAAGCTACAATTTCGCGCTGCTGCGCCGAGACGGCTACCGCGACGGGTTGGAAGAGGCCGGTCTGCCTTTCGATCCCGCGCTCGAGCTGATGGAGATTTCCGACCGTTCGGAAGGGGCGCAGGCCGCGCGCGACCTGCTCGATCTGCCCGATCCCCCGACCGCGATCGTCTATTCCACCGACGCGACTGCGCTCGGGGCCTATGACGTGGCGCGCGAGCGGGGGCTGACGATCGGGCGCGACCTGTCGATCATCTCCTATGACGGTATTCCCGAGGGCCGGATGGTCGATCCGCCCCTCACGACATTCGCAGTCGACAGCCAGCACGCGGGCGCGCGTCTCGCGTCACTGCTGATCGCGCAGCTCCGCGGTGCGCCGCCCGGAGAGCTGACGGAATTGGTGGCGGCGCAACTGGAACCGGGAGGCTCCGACGGGCCGCCGGTCGACCCATAAGAGAAACGCAATCTACTGGGAGGAAAGTAAATGAAGCTAATTCGAGGACATAAAACGGCGATGCTGATGGGCTCGACCGTTCTGGCGCTGATGGCGGGTGCTGTCGCGGTGCAGGCGCAGACGATCAAGTTCTGGACCACCGAGGAACAGCCCGAGCGTCTGGCCAAGCAGCAGCAGATGGCCGACGACTTCAAGGCCAAGACCGGCATCACCGTCGACGTGATCCCGGTCACGGAAAGCGACCTGAACCAGCGCGCCACCGCGGCTTTCGCGGCGGGTGATCTGCCCGACGTGATCTACACGCCGCTGCAAAACGTGCTGCCCTGGACCGATGCGGGCATCGTCGACACGCTGGCGAGTTCGGACGTGGTCGACAAGCTCGATCCGGCGACCTTCGCACCCGGCGCGCTGAAAATGGTCGAGACGGATGGCGATTACGCCGCCGTGCCGGTCGATGGCTGGACCCAGATGATCCTTTATCGCAAGGACCTGTTCGACAAGGCGGGTCTCGCGCCGCCGACCGATTTCAAGTCGATCGAAGCCGCGCTCGACAAGCTCAACAATCCGCCGAGCATGTATGGCTTCGTCGCCGCGACCAAGGTCGACGAGAACTACATGAGCCAGATTCTCGAGCAGATTTTCCTCGCCAACGGCGTCTCGCCGGTGGGGCCGGACGGCTTCAAGCCGCTCGACGAGAAGAAGACGGTCGAGGTGCTGAACTTCTACAAGAAGCTGGCCGATGCCTCCCCGCCCGGCGAGAACTACTGGAAGCAGTCGCGCGAGCTGTATTTCGCGGGCAAGGCGGCGATGATCATGTGGTCGCCCTTCATCCTCGACGAGCTGGCCGGTCTGCGTGACAGCGCCCCGCCGATGATCAACGACGATCCGACCTCGACCGAGCTGTCGAAGGATACCGGCGTCGTGACCAACCTCGCGGGCCCGTCGAACCCCGACGGTGCGAGCTGGGCGGACCTGCGTTACTTCACCATCACCGCCGATGCCGACACCGAAGCGGCCGAGCAATTCGTCGATTACTCGATGAATGACGGCTACGAGCAGACGCTGTCGATCGCGCCGGAGGGCAAGTTCCCGACCCGTCGCGGCACCGATGCGGATCCGGAGAAGTTCACCAAGCTCTGGGCGACCCTGCCGGTGGGCGTAGATCGCAAGGCGCCGCTCAAGGATCTCTACGCGCCGGCCGTGGTCGACGAGATCACCAAGGGTCTCGACACCGCACAGCGCTGGGGCGTGAAGGACGGGCAGCTCGCGCTGGCCTCGAAGATGCTCAACAGCCAGGTCATCAACCGGGTTGTGCGCGACTTCATCGACGGCAACATCTCGGCCGAGGATGCGGTCGCGAAGATGAACGACGAGCTGGGCAAGATCAACTGATCCGACCTCTGGCCGGGGCAGGGCGGTTGCGCCTTGCCCCGGGACCAAAGCCCGCTCTGACTGCATGGATTGGAGACTGTCATGACTGACATATCGCCGCCCAAGGGGCGCGGCGCGCTTGCCCGTCGCGAGGCGCGCCTGGCCTGGGGCCTGCTGTTCCCGACCATCGCGATCGTGGCGCTTGTCGTGATCGTGCCGCTGCTGGCGATCTTCTGGATCTCCTTCAAGCCGGTGACGCTGGGCGATCTGCGTCCGGCCGAGATCCGCACACGGGTCGCGCTGCGCGACCGCGGCGATCAGGCGCTTCTGGAACTGCGCGTCATCAACCCCTCGCGCGAGCAGGAGATGCGCAATGCGGCGCTCAATGTGACCCTGCCTGAAGGCGTTGCGCTGACCGGCGATCTGCCTCAGGGCTGCGCAATGGACGGGCAAGACCTGTCTTGCGATTTCGGCACGCTTGAGGCCGGCGCGAACGAACGTTTCCGCGTCGATGCGCAGGTGACGGGGGACACCCGCGAGGCAGAGCGCGCGATGCGTGACGCCGAGGTCAAAGCGACCGGTCACGTCTCGAACGTTCTGACGAATTCCACCTTCACGCTCGACAACTTCCGCCAGCTCTTTTCGGGCAGCGAGTTCTGGAGCGTTCTGGGTATTACGCTGTTCTATACGGTCTTCGGCACGCTGGGCGCGCTGGTCGTGGGGCTGTTTGCGGCGCTGCTCCTGAACAAGAGCTTCCGCGGGCAGGGCATCCTGCGCGGGCTTTACCTCTTTCCCTATGTGGCCCCGGTGATCGCCGTGGCCTTCACATGGATCACGCTGTTCGATCCCTATTCGGGCTCCGCCAACGCGCTTCTGGTGCAGATGGGCGTGAGCGAAGGCGCGATCAACTTCTTCGGGGCCAAGCCGCTCGCACTCATCATGGTGACGGTGTTCGAGATCTGGCGCTATTTCCCGCTCTCGTTCCTCTTCATCCTCGCGCGGATGCAGAGCATCGACACGGATATGTATGAGGCGGCGGATATGGACGGGGCCTCGCCGTTCCAGAAATTCTGGTATCTCTCGATGCCGCAGCTGCTGGGGATCCTCTCGGTCCTGTTCCTGCTCCGCTTCATCTGGACCTTCAACAAGTTCGACGACATCTTCCTGCTCACCGGCGGCAATGCCGGCACGCGGGTCCTGACGGTCAATGTCTACGAACAGGCTTTCGCGGTGTCGAATATCGGTGCGGGTGCCGCGGTCGCCGTGGTGATCTTCGCCTGCCTTCTGGTCTTCTCGGGGCTGTTCTTCCGCACCATGAGCCGGGAGGAAGGGCTATGAAAATCCTGCATAAAGGCTATCTCACCGGGCCGATCATCGGGGCGCTCTGGGCGCTGGTCATGTCGGTCACGCTGGGGGTCGCGATCTCCTTTGCCACCGGCGCTGCGGCCAAGCCCGCTCTGATTGGGTCGCTGATCCTCGGCCTCGCGACCGGGTTTGCCCGCGTGCGCATCGCCAATCGCTGGGCTGCGGATGCGGTGGCGGTGATCGTGGCGCTGGCGCTGATGGCGGTGGGCCTCGGCGCGCTGCAATTCGACGACAGTTTCAACTTTGTCTGGCGCGTCGCGCTGAGCGTGGTGCTGGCGGGAGCGGTCTCGATCCCGCTCAACTCGATCCTGCGCGAGCTGCGGTTCGGTGCGCTCACCCGCCACCAGTTCGAGGATGCGGTGATCCGCTTCCTCACCGGCTTCGGCTACATCTTCTTCACCGCGATCGTGGTCATCCCGTTCTACGTGATGGTCATGACCTCGATGAAGTCGCAGCAGCAGCTGATGCTCAACCCGCTCGATTTCTCGATCGACCTGAGCCGGGGCTGGCACCTGTTCGACAGCTATTACGAGTTGATGACGCGGTTCCATTTCGGCCGCTACCTCTGGACGAGTTTCTATGTCTCGGTGCTGACCGTGCTGCTGACGCTGCTGTTTTCGGTTCCCGGCGCCTATGCGGTGGCGCGGCTGCGCTTTCGCGGGCAGAAAGTGTTCTCGCGCGGCATCCTGCTGATCTACATGGTGCCGATGATCGTGCTCGCGCTGCCGATCTACATCGCCTACTCGATGGTCGGTCTGCGTAACTCGATCCTCGGGATCGTCATGATCTACCCGGTCACCACGATCCCGGTCGCGCTTTACATGCTGCAGGGCTATTTCCGCGGCCTCCCTGTGGAGGTCGAGGAGGCGGGCCTGATGGACGGGCTCTCGCGGCTCAAGGTGATCTGGAAGATCACGCTGCCGCTGGCGCTGCCCGCGATGGCTTCCGTCGGGCTCTATGTCTTCATGATCGCATGGAACGAGTTCCTGCTCGCCTTCATGCTGCTCGACGATCCCAGCAAATTCACCCTCACGCGGGGCATTGCCTCGCTCAACTCCTCCGAGATTCCGCGCCAGCACCTGATGGCGGGCGCCGTCATCGCGACGGTGCCGATCATGGCGCTGTTCCTCGGGCTCGAACGTTTCATGACCCGCGGCCTGACGGCCGGCGCGGTGAAAGGATAAGATATGATGACCGAAACTCTGGCTGCCGCAGACGACTTCTCCGACCGGGATGCCGCGGCACGCGACATCCTCACCCAGAACGACCGGGGCGGCTATACGGTGCCGACCGACGGCCTCTATCCCTACCAGTGGAACTGGGACAGCGCCTTCGCGAGCCTCGGCTTCGCCGAGTTCGACCTGGACCGCGCCTGGCAGGAGATCGAGACGCTGTTCTCGGGGCAGTGGGACAACGGCATGGTCCCGCATATCATCTTCCACAAGCCCGATCCGGGCTACTTCCCGGGCCCCGACGTCTGGGGCTGCAAGGGGCCGATCGCGTCCTCGGGCATCACCCAGCCGCCGGTCGCGCTGAGCTTCGCGACGCGGCTTCTGGCGGCTGACCCGGAGGCAGGGGCGGCCCGTTTCGCCGCGCTCTATCCGAAGATGCGCAAATGGGCGGAGTGGTTCCTGAAATGGCGCCGCGACGAGAAGGGCGCGATCTTCGTGATCCATCCGTGGGAGTCGGGCCGTGACAACGCGCCGGACTGGGATGACGCGATGAGCGGGATCGACCCGCAGGACGTGGGCCATTACGAGCGCCGCGACACCCAGCATGTCGACGCCTCGATGCGCCCGACGAAATACGATTACGACCGCTATATCTGGCTGGTGCAGCGCGCCAAGGCCCTCGATTGGGATGATGCGAAAGTCGCCGAGGGCAACCCGTTCAAGGTGGCCGATCCGACGATGCATTTCATCCTGATGCGCGGCCTGCGCGACCTGCTGGCGGCTGGTGAGGCGCAGGATCTCGACACCGGCGACATGGCCACGCAGCTGGCCGAACTTGAAGCCGGTGCGGACGCGCTGTGGAACCCGGGCATGGGCTATTACGACAGCTACAACTGCAACAATGGCATCTGGTCGAACGCGCTGAGCAACGCCTCCTTCCTGTGCTGGTTCGGCGGGCTCGACGCGCCGCATATGGAGCAGCATCTGGCCCGTGTGCTCGATGCGGCCCCCTATGGCGTGCCCTCGCTCGCACCCTTCGATCCGCGGTTCGACGCCAAGCGCTACTGGCGCGGCCCGACCTGGGGGATGATGAACATGATGATCGGCGAGGGCGCCTCGGAGCGGGGCGTCGCGCTTGGCGAAGAGGTCCGCAAGCGCACCCGCGAGGTGATCGGGCGCTATGGCTTCGTCGAGTATTTCGACCCGATGACGGGCGCAGCCGCGGGCGGCAAGGCATTTACCTGGACGGCGGCCGTCTGGCTCGCCTGGGCCGGCAAGGAGGGGTGAAATGGGTTCGATCACGCTAAACGGTGTCGAGAAGTGGTTCGGCGACGTTCAGGTCATCAAGGGCATCGACCTTGAGATCAAGGATGGCGAATTCGTCGTCTTCGTAGGCCCCTCGGGCTGCGGCAAGTCCACGCTTCTGCGGATGATCGGCGGGCTTGAGGATACCTCGCGCGGGGCGATCGAGATCGACGGCGCGAATGTGACCGATCAGCCGCCCTCGAAACGCGGCCTCGCGATGGTGTTCCAGTCCTACGCGCTCTACCCGCATATGTCGGTGGCCGAGAATATGGGCTTTTCGCTCAAGATGGCGGGGGCCCCGCAGGAGGACTGGCGCGCCAAGGTCGACGAGGCGGCCGATATTCTGAAGCTGCAGAGCTTCCTCGACCGGCGGCCCAAGGACCTGTCGGGCGGCCAGCGTCAGCGCGTGGCGATCGGGCGGTCGATCGTGCGCGACCCGACGGCGTTCCTCTTCGACGAGCCGCTGTCGAACCTCGACGCGGCGCTGCGGGTGGAGATGCGGCTCGAGATCGCGCGGCTGCACCGCAACCTCAAGCGCACGATGATCTACGTCACCCACGATCAGGTCGAGGCGATGACGCTGGCGGATCGGATCGTGGTGCTGGAATACGGCAAGATCGCGCAGGTCGGCACGCCGCGCGAGCTCTACGAGAAGCCCGCGAACCTGTTCGTCGCGCAATTCATCGGCAGCCCGAAGATGAACGTGATGCCCTGCGCGGTCTCGGGCGGCAGCTACAGCCTCGAAGGCGGGCGCGGCGGGGCCTGTCCCGCACCGCAAGCCACGCAGCTTGGCATCCGGCCCGAGCACATCTCGCTGGTGGCCGAGGGCGAGGGGCAATGCGACGGGCGCGTCGACGTGGTGGAATTCCTCGGCGCGGACACGTTCATCCTGTTCGATTGCGGCCCCCTGGGCGCCGTGAACGTGCGCGTCGCGGGCGATACCGATCTGCGTCCGGGCGATGTCTCGGGGCTGAGCTTCGAGCCGGATCGCACGGTCTTCTTCGACGCGGACGGCATGGCAGTCTGATCCCGAGCGCCCGGGCGTGCGGCCCGGGCAACGCGGAAAATTGCGCGGGCAGGGGGCGAGGCGACGTCGTCTCGTGCAGGCGCGTCAGTGCGTCAATTCACGCAACAGAGGCGCGCCTAGCGACTTCGCGCGCACATGCTCAAAAATTGTCGGTCCGGCATCCCCCGGGTGCCGGATCTCTTTGCCGTTCTGTCGCCGCTCAAGTGTCTCCTTTTACAAAATTTCCTTCAGTTATCATTGGGTTCCCTGACGCTTTTCTCAAATTAATGTGACCGGCGGACGATTGCTGATCGGGAGCACCGGCGCTACCGTTCGCGGCAATCGTCGAACGGGCGCATTCGCGTGCACTGCGCAACCTGAAGATCGACGATGGGCCGAGACGCTCCCCCGGGTGGAAGCACGCCCGCGCGGGGAGGTCGGACGGTCTCATCACGCGCAAGGCGAATGCGATCCGAAAACGATCGTGAACAATCCAACGGATGAGAGGAAAACATATGCGGAAGACGACACTTCTCGCGGTCGCCGGTGCGACCGCTATGGTCACCGGCTTTGCAGCCCAGACCGGAACCGCCCGTGCCGCCGAGCAATGCGGTGACATCTCGATCGCCCAGATGAACTGGGCCGCTGCCGAGGTCACCACCAACATCGCGAAGTTCATGCTGGACCAAGGCTACGGCTGTAACACCAGCCTGGTCAAATCCGACACGATTCCCGCGATCACCTCGATCGCCGAAAACGGCCGCCCCGACGTCGTCACCAACCTGTGGCTGAACTCGGCTGGCGACGCCTACAAGAAGCTCGAGAGCGAAGGCAAGATCAAGCGCGTCGCCAAGACGCTTCAGCCGGGTGGCGTCGAAGGCTGGTGGATCCCCACCTACCTTGCCAAGGAGCACCCCGAGCTGAAGACCATCGAGGGCGTGATGGCGCATCCCGACTGGGTCGGCGGCACGTTCAACAACTGCCCCGACGGCTGGGGCTGCCGCGTCGTGAGCGACAATCTGATCAAGGCGCTCGACCTCAAGAGCTCGGGCATCGAGGTGTTCAACCACGGCTCCGGCCAGACGCTCGCCTCGTCGATCGGTTCGGCCTTTGCCGACAAGAAGCCGTGGTTCGGCTACTACTGGGGCCCGACCGTGGTCATGGGCAACTACGACATGACCCGCGTGAAGCTTGGCGATTACGACAAGGCCAAGTTCGACAACCTCCAGAACAAGGACGCGTCGAACCCGCAGGTTTCGGACTTCCCGGCAGCGCCCGTGCTGACCTCGGTGACGAGCGACTTCGCGGATACCCATCCGGCGGAGACCGAGTTCTTTTCGAAGATGAGCTTCAAGACCGACACCATGTCGAAGCTGCTCGCCTGGCAGGACGAGAACAAAGCCTCGGGTGAAGAGACGGCGGTCTACTTCATCAAGAACTACCAGGACACCTGGAAGAACTGGCTCGATGCCGATGCCCAGAAGAAGCTTTCGAAGCTGATCGGCGGATGATCGTGACGCGCGCCTGACGCGCAACACATGGACGGGGCCGGGACAGGCCCCGTCCTTTTTCGATCAATCACGCAACAATATGGGACGGGTCTCCTTCGGCGACCCGGAAAACCAATGGCAGCTTACGAGAATTTCTTCAACGCGGTGGGGCTGAAGGACTGGTGTTCGGCTGGCGGCGACGGTGGCGGCGGCATGACGTCGATGGCCGACCTGATCGCGCAGACCGACGGCACCACGACGCAGGGCCCCAGCCTCTGGAACTGGCCCTTCCCCTCGCTCGACGCCCTCAACAAGGCCTGCGGGGCGATCCCGCCCTCGCGCGACGTGACGCAAGGCCTCGAGGACGGCTTCCTCGCGATCCGTGGCGGGCTGCGCGCCGTCGTGGACCCGCTCACACAGCCGCTGAGCTGGGCCCTGCGCGACATGCTCTGGATCATGACCAACACGCCGTGGTGGCTGATGGTGCCGATCCTGATGCTGATCACCTGGCTGGTGACGCGCTCCTGGAGACTGGTGGTCTTCGTGCTGGTCTCGATCGCCTTCCTCGCCTTCATCAATCACTATGAGGCGGCGATGCAGACGCTGGCGATCATCTTCGTCTGTGCCTTCATATGCGTCCTCTTCGGGGTGCCCATAGGCATTGCGATGTCTCGGAGCGACCGGCTCCAGCGCACCGTGATCCCGATCCTCGACATGCTGCAGACGCTGCCGCCCTTCGTCTATCTGATCCCGCTGATCTTCCTGTTCTCGGTCACCGAACCGAAGCTCTACGGTATCGCGATCATCCTCTATGCGATCGTGCCCGTGGTGCGCCTGACCGATCTGGGTATCCGTCTGGTCGATCCCGACGTGATCGAGGCGGCAGACGCCTTCGGCATGACCAAGCGCCAGAAGCTGTTCGGGGTGCAGATCCCGCTCGCGCTGCCCAACATCATGGCCGGCGTGAACCAGACGATCATGATGAGCCTCGCCATGGTGGTGATCGCTTCGCTCGTCTCGGCCCCGGGTCTCGGCGTGCTCGTGCTGCGCGGCATCCGGTCGCTGGAACTGGGCACGGGTCTCGTGGCTGGCTTCGGGATCGTGATCATCGCGATCCTGCTCGACCGCGTGACGAAAGCCTCGCTCGCCCGGATCGACACCAGCAAGAGCCGGAAGTGAGGAGACAGGCATGACGAAAGAAATCAAAGTCTCGATCCGACACCTCTACAAGATCTTCGGGTCGGATCCGCAAGCGGCGCTCGAAGACGTCAAAGCGGGCATGGGCAAGCCGGAGCTGCTCGAGAAGCGCAACCACGTGCTCGGGCTCAATGACATCAACGTTGACATGAAAGAGGGTGAGATCACCGTCATCATGGGGCTTTCGGGCTCGGGTAAATCCACGCTGATCCGGCACCTCAACCGGCTTATTGAGCCCACCGCTGGCGAAGTGATCGTCAATGGCGAGAACATCCTCGACTATAACGAGGCGCAGCTGCGCAAGCTGCGGCGCGAGCGGATGTCGATGGTGTTCCAGAAATTCGCCCTTCTGCCGCACCGCACGGTGGCGGAGAACACGGCGATGGCGCTGGCCACCCGTGGCTTCCCGGCGTCGGACTATGTCTCCGAGGCCGAGAAGTGGCTCGACCGCGTCGGGCTCGGCGGCTATGGCGATCACCACCCGCACCAGCTCTCGGGCGGGATGCAGCAGCGTGTGGGCATCGCCCGGGCGCTGGCGTCGAACTCGGACATCATGCTGATGGACGAAGCCTTCTCGGCGCTCGATCCGCTGATCCGGACCGACATGCAGGACCTGCTGCTCGAGCTTCAGGCCGAGCTGCACAAGACCATCATCTTCATCACCCACGATCTGGACGAAGCGCTCAAGCTCGCCGATCACCTGGTGATCCTGAATGATGGTCGGGTGGTCCAGCAGGGCGAGCCGCAGGAAATCCTGCTCAACCCGGCGGATCCCTACATCGAGGACTTCGTGGCCGACATCAACCGCGCCCGCGTGCTGCGCGTGCGCTCGGTGATGGAACGCGGCGCGCCCGAGGGCGAGATGTCGGGCGATATCGACGGCAACGACAATCTCGAGAGCGTCATCGCCAAGGCCGAAGGGGCGCTCGATCGCCGCTATCGCGTCATGATGAGGGGCGAACCGGTGGGCAGCCTCACCATGCCCTCGATCATGCGCGCGCTGGTGCCCGCACAGTCCTCGGGCGAGACCGCCAAGCGGTAAGAAGAAAGGGATCCGCCCCTGATTGGGGCGGGTCCGACCCGCCGCGCGACAGGCGCGGGCTTTTCCCAAAAGTCAGCTCAAATGCCGTGGAAGCGGGGCGCGCGCCGGTCCGTGGGGTGGCGCATCGAGAGGGCAGCGCCCGACCTCGGGTGGGCGCATGTCCCCGACCTTGGTGGTCTACGCTTTATCCCGCCGCACCCTTCCGACATTCATCCGCGCGCAGGTGGCGCAAAAGCGCCCTCCCGGGGGGAGGTCGGGCGCTGCCCGGTGTGCTGGTCGCACCCCGGGCCAGCCCTTAGCTCCGCACGACGTAGACCGAGCACTCCGCATGGGTCACGACATGGGACGCCGTGGTGCCCAGAAGGTAGTCCTGCACCTTTGGGTTGGCCGCTTCCATCACGATCAGGTCCACCTTGCGCTCATCCGCCAGCTTGACGATCTGGCGGTGTACCGCGCCCTTGCGCACGACCATCTCGACCTCGGTCACCCCGCTGGCGGGATTGTCGTTGAGGAATTTGCGCAGCTGCTGGCCCCAGTAGGTATCCGAGTTGTAGATGTTGAGGTTACGCTCGATCTCGGGCGCGATCGTCGCCACGATCAGCTTCGCACGGCGCCGCCGCGCCATCTCGACGGCTTCCATATAGGCATGATGCTCGACCTGTGCGTGGCGCAGGTTGATCGGGCAGAGGATGAGCTTTGTCTGGCGTGCCATGATGGCCTCCGGGGGAAATTCGAGGCGGAGAATGAACCGCGTGGCGACCGGGCGCAAACCCGGATTGAACGAGCCCCGCGCCTACGACGATTTTTCATCCTCCAATCGAGCACATACGTCGCTCCAATGCCCCGATGCGACATCGATGAGCGCGTATTCCCGCAGCGCATAGCACGGCTCAGTCCCGGATCGCTCGGGGGCAGGTCGGTTGTGCATACCCGCACGCCGTCCACCGCATCCCGCGCCGGATGATCCCGGTCATCTGATTGACCCGAAGGTCGTCGAGCATGTGGCCCATCGAGCAATAGAAGATGCACCGGGCTCATCGTTCAAGACGGTGTAGCCGAGGATGATGTGGGGTGTTCACGCGTGGCGAAGGGCTTTTGCTCTGTCCCGATTACCGATTGGCAGGAACAGATTAGATTTTCCGCACTGGGTGATGGCGGAGACGAAGTCCGCTACATGCTCGGCGTCTTCATATTTAATATAAATAAATCAAATGTATACAAAACACACGCGACGCAAAATGTGTTGCAGTGTGTGTTGCAAAATCTGATTGTCACCTTCCGGGCCACGATGACACGAAGCCCGCTTCCCCGCTATCCTGAAATGAGTAACC
>NZ_DFRG01000114.1:0-34395 GCF_002378135.1 Thioclava sp. UBA3469 | reverse complement strand
CTTGGCCGGCACACTAGCCGATATCTACGCTGCGGCAATCCCTTGCCCGTGATAGCCCGCCTCTGGCCAAATCACCGAAAGCAGCTTAGATCACTTGCGACCGGCCCTGCCGGCAAGCGCGTTTTGATTACGAACAAGAGGCCCCGAGCTATGGCGAAAATCACCTATGTCGAATTCAACGGCACCCGTCACGAGATCGACGTGAAGCCCGGCATGACCGTGATGGAAGGTGCACGCGACAATGGCGTGCCCGGCATCGACGCCGATTGCGGCGGCGCCTGCGCCTGTTCGACCTGCCATGTCTATGTCGACAAGGACTGGATCGAGAAACTGCCTCCGCGCGATCCGATGGAAGAGGACATGCTCGATTTCGCGTACGAGCCCGATCCCGTCACCTCGCGCCTGACCTGCCAGATCAAGGTCACGGACGAGCTCGACGGCTTGATCGTGAACCTGCCCGAAAAGCAGATCTGATGCGACGCGCGGTGGCCCTCGCCTTCGCGCTGGTCACCGCTGCCGCCCTGCCCGCGCGGGCCGAGATGTCGGTCGCCGCGCGGTTCACCGAGCCGACGGATCGCTACGGTCACGGCGCGCTCGGCCCCGATCATGAATTCGCAAATCTCCAGATCGACGTGGCCCGCAAGGCGGGCAATCCCAAGGGTCTGTTTTCAGGCCACAGCACGTTGACCTACGAGCTGCGCCTCGATCCCGACATGGTCTATGAGGACACGAGCCCGCGCCTGAGCGACCTCGACGGTGACGGCATCGCCGAGGTGATCGTGGTGCAATCTCAGCTGAAATTCGGCTCGCGGCTTCTGGTGCTCACGGTGAAATCGGGAAAGCCGGAATTCCTCGCCGCGACCGATTTCGTGGGCGAGCCGAACCATTGGCTCGCGCCCATCGGCATCGCGGATTTCGATGGCAACGGGCATCGTGACATCGCTCTGATCGACGCGCCGCATCGCCTGGGCGTGCTGCGCCTCTTCGAGTATCGCAACGGCGAGCTGCACCCGACCTTCGCGGGAGGCAAGTTCACCAACCACCGTCTCGGCTCTGACACGATCCTCGGCGGGGTACGCGATTGCGGCTCTGGTCCCGAGATGATCGTCGCCAGTTTCGACTGGTCCGCGTTGCTGTCGCTCTCTGTCACGCCCAGACAAACCGTGGCATGGACACGCCTCGGCACCGACACCTCGCCCGGCGGCTTCGCGAACGCGCTGAACTGCAACGGCTGAACCCTGCCGCACTGGCCCCGCGGAACCGCCCTGCCCCCGCCCATGTTACCCCTGCATCACGACACCGGCGCGCGGTCGTTCCTCCCCGTCGCGCGCCCAGCTGCAGGATCCCTCCATGGCCGAAGCCCAAGCCTCCGAAGAAAAGCCGATTGCCGTCTATGGCGCGCTCGCCGCGAACCTCCTGATCGCCATCGCGAAATTCATAGCCGCGGCTTTCACGGGTAGCTCGTCCATGCTGGCGGAGGCGTTCCACTCGGTGGTCGATACCGGCAATGAGGGGCTGCTGTTGCTGGGCCACAAGCGCAGCAAGAAGGAACCGGACGAGAAACACCCGTTCGGCTATGGCAAGGAGCTGTATTTCTGGTCGCTCGTCGTCGCGATGCTGCTGTTTGCGATCGGGGGCGGGCTCTCGATCTATGAGGGCATTGTCCATATCCAGAACCCCGAACCGATCGAGAAACCGATCTGGAACTACGGTGTGCTGCTCGTGGCTTTCCTCGCTGAAGGTACGTCCTGGGTCATCGCGATCCGTCAGCTTCTGAAGCAGCGCAAACCGGGCGAAGGCTATTTCAAAGCCTTCCGCCGCTCCAAGGATCCGTCGATCTTCGTCGTCGTCGCCGAGGACAGCGCGGCCCTTCTGGGCATCCTCGCGGCCGCGCTCGGCGTCTATCTCTCGGTGACGTTCGAGAATCCGTTCTTCGACGGCGCGGCCTCCATCGTCATCGGGCTCATCCTGATCGTCGTGGCGATCATCCTCGTCTACGAGACCCGCGCGCTGATCATGGGCGAAGCCGCTGACCGCGACGTGCGCAAATCGATCCGCGAGATCGCGACCGGGTTCGACGAGGTCGCAGAGGTCAAACGCCTTCTGACGATGCATTTCGCGCCCGATCAGGTGCTGGTGAATATCGAGCTGAAGATGCGCACAGGTCTCTCGCCCGAAGCGATCTTCCACGCGGTGGAGGCGGTGCAGAAGAAAATCCACGAGGCCCACCCGGAGGTTTCGAGCGTTTTCCTCGAAATCGAATCCCTGCGCGGCACGCAGCCCGAAAACGCGGCGGCCTGAGGCCGCGCGCCGCGCCCCCGACGCGATGCCGCTTTTCACCGCAACGCCGTCGCTTTCTCCCGCGCTCCTCCCCGGAGTCGGGGTGATTGTGTCCCCACCCCCGGCGCGCTAGGAAACCGGGCGAAAGATCAAAAGGGATGCGACATGACCCAGACTGCCGACGCTTACGTTCTCACCGTTGCCTGCCCCTCGACGCGGGGGATCGTCGCGGGGATCGCGAACGTGTTGGCCGATCAGGGCTGCAACATCACCGACTCGCATCAGTATGACGACCCGAAGACGGGCCAGTTCTTCATGCGCGTCAGCTTCGTCTCCGAGAAAGGCAAGGATGCCGAGGCGATCCGCGCCGCCTTCGAGCCGGTCGCCAAGGATTTCGAGATGGACTGGGCGGTCCGCGACTCCCGCGAGAAGATGAAGGTTCTGGTGATGGTGTCGAATTTCGGCCACTGCCTGAACGACCTTCTCTACCGCTGGCGCATCGGTGCGCTGCCGATCGAGATCGTGGGCGTGGTGTCGAACCACATGACCTATCAGAAGGTCGTCGTGAACCATGACCTGCCCTTCCACCACATCAAGGTGACGAAAGAGAACAAGCCCGAGGCCGAGAAGCGTCTTCTGGACGTGGTCGATGAATCGGGTGCGGAACTGATCGTGCTCGCGCGCTACATGCAAATCCTGTCGGATGCTCTGTGCCAGAAGATGTCGGGCCGGATCATCAACATCCACCACTCCTTCCTGCCGAGCTTCAAAGGCGCGAACCCCTACAAGCAGGCTTACGAGCGTGGCGTGAAGCTGATCGGGGCGACCTCGCATTACGTGACCGCCGATCTCGACGAAGGCCCGATCATCGAGCAGGACACCGTGCGCGTCACCCATGCGCAAAGCCCATCGGATTACGTCTCGCTGGGCCGCGATGTCGAGGCGCAGGTGCTTTCGCGCGCGATCCACGCCCATGTGCAGCACCGGGTGTTCCTGAACGACAGCAAGACGGTCGTCTTCCCGGCCTCGCCCGGCGCTTACGCTTCCGAGCGTATGGGCTGATCAAAGATGTAGGATGCCCGCCTCGGTCACGATCATGTCGAGCGGCTGATCGGTCGGCTCGGTGGGCACTTCCGGCACTTCCTGCGCCGCAAAAGCAAAGCCGATCGCCGTGACGGGGCCGCGTGCGCGCATCCCCTCCAGCGTGCGGTCGTAAAAGCCGCCGCCATAGCCCAGCCGATAGCCCTTCGCGTCGAAAGCCAGCAGCGGCACGATCAGCACCTCGGGCGTGATCTCCTCACCCTCTGCCGGGATATGCGCTCCGAAAGCGCCCGCGATCATCTCGGTCTCGGGCGTCCAGCGGTGAAAGACCAAAGGCTGCGCCTCCGCGACCACCACCGGCAGACAGAGCGGCCCGCCATGGGCGACCATCGCCGGGCGCGGATCGGGCTCGGTCCGGATCGGCCAATAGCCCGCGAGCACCTTGCCCGCGAAAGGCTCCAGCGCCGCCGTCAGCGCACGGGTCGCCGCGCCATAATCGGCGGCATGGGCGGCCTTACGCGCCGCGAAAGCGTCCTTGCGCGCGAGATCCTTGCTCATAGCAGCACGACGGAGGCGAGGCCGAGGAAGGCGAAGAAGCCCACCACATCGGTCATCGTCGTGACGAAGGTGCCCGAGGCCAGCGCCGGGTCCGCGCCGAGCTTCTCCAGCGCGAGCGGGATCAGGATGCCCGACAAGGCAGCCACCACGAGGTTGATCACCATCGCCAGCCCGATCACGATGCCAAGCTGTGCGCCCGAGAACCAGAAGGCGGCCACCGCGCCCATCACGACTGCGAAGGCGAGACCGTTGAGCAGCCCCACGATGGCTTCCCGTCGCACGACCCGCCAGACGTTGCTGTCGGTCAGGTCGCGGGTCGCCAGCGCGCGCACCGCCACCGTCAAGGTCTGGGTGCCCGCATTGCCGCCCATCGAGGCCACGATCGGCATCAAGACGGCCAGCGCTACAAGCTGCTGGATCGTGCCCTCGAAGATCGAAATCACCGCCGAGGCGAGGATCGCCGTCAGCAGGTTCACGAAAAGCCACGGCAGGCGCTGACGCACGGTTTCCAGCACCGTATCCGAGATCGCGGATTCGTCGCCAACACCGGCGAGGCGGAGGATGTCTTCCTCGTGTTCCTCATCGAGGACCGACATCGCGTCGTCGATGGTGATGACGCCGACCAAGCGGTCGTCTTCATCCACGACCGGAGCCGAGATCAGGTGATACTGGTTGAACGCATAGGCCACGTCGCCCTCGTCCTGATAGGCCGAGATCTTGCGGAACTCTTCCTCGCAAATCTCGATCAGCTTCGAGGCGCGCGGGGCGGACAGGATCCGTCCCAAGGTGACATTGCCGACCGGATGATGGCCCGGATCGACGAGGGTCACGTGATAGAACTGGTCGGGCAGCCATTTGGCTTTGCGCAGAAAGTCGATCGTCTCGCCCACCGTCCAATGCTCGGGCGCGGTCACAACCTCGCGCTGCATCAAACGACCGGCGGAATATTCGGGATAGCCCAGCGATTTCTCGACCGCGGCCCGATCGGTCTCGTCGAGCGCGCCGAGGATCGCTTCCTGCTGCGGCTCCTCAAGGTCTTCGATCAGGTCGACGACATCATCGGAATCGAGCTCACGGACAGCGTCGGCCAGAACTTCCGGCGGCAGGCTCGCGAGAACCTCCTCGCGGATACCCTCGTCGATCTCGGTCAGGATCTCACCGTCGATCTGGCGGCCCCAGAGGCGCAGAATCTCGCGCCGCTCATGGCCGGAGACCTGTTCGATAAGGTCGGCGATATCGGCGGCGTGCAAGGGCTCGAGCAGCTCGCTCAGGCGATCTGCATCTTCCTGCTCGACGGCATCGAGAATTTCCTCGACCAGCTCTCCGCTCAGCCGATAATCCTCTTCCTCGCGCTCTGTCTCTTCGGCAAGTGCTTCGGCCATGTCGCCCCCATTCCGATCGCGCGTGAAACATAGCTGTTTTCTCGCAGATGGACAGGGGGGCGAGGGCGAAAAAGAAGCGCCGCGACGGCAGAGATTTACCTTCGCCGCGCCCCGCCCTAGCATGGCGCGTCGGACAGGAGAGAATGATGGCTGAGCTGCACCTTGGGCAGGTTCTGGAATACCGTGGCGACGCGCTTGCCGAGGGGCCGGAGGCGGTCACGCACCGGCGCCGCGGCGGTATGCTGATCGACGGCGGTATGATCGCCGCCGTGGGCGAGGCCGACGATCTGCGCGAGGCCCATCCGCAGGCCGAGATCGTCGATCATGGCGATCATCTCCTGTCGCCCGGTTTCGTCGATGCGCATGTGCATTACCCGCAGACCGCGATCGTCGCGAGCTGGGGCAAGCGCCTGATCGACTGGCTCAACACCTATACTTTCCCCGAAGAGATTTCCTTCGCCGATCCCGCCCATGCGGAAGAGATCGCGACCCGCTATCTCGATCTGGCGCTGATGAACGGCACGACGTCGATGTGCAGCTATTGCACGATCCATCCCGCCAGCGTCGAAGCCTTCTTCACCGCCGCCAAGACCCGCGGGATGCGCGCCGCGGCGGGCAAGACCTGCATGGATCGCCACGCCCCCGAGGCTTTGCGCGACACGCCGCAATCGGCCTATGACGACAGCCGCATCCTCTTGCAGAAATGGCACGGGACGGGCCGGCTGAGCTATGTCATCACGCCGCGCTTCTCGCCCACCTCGTCGGCGGATCAGCTTTGCGCCTTGGGCGCGCTCTGGGCGGAGCATCCCGATTGCCTGATGCAAACCCATCTGAGCGAGCAGGTGGACGAGATCGCCTGGGTGCGCGAGCTATATCCCACCGCGCGCGACTATCTCGACACTTACGAGACCTATGGCCTTCTGGGCGAGAACGCGCTTTACGGCCACGCGATCCATCTGCAACCGCGCGAGGCCGACCGGATCAAGGAGGTCGGCGCGGCGCTGATCCATTGCCCGACCTCGAACACGTTCATCGGCTCGGGGCTGTTCGACTGGCCGACGCGTCTGGCCGAGGGGCAGCAAATCGGTCTGGCCACCGATACCGGCGGCGGGTCGAGCTTCTCGATGCTGCGCACGATGGCTGCGGCCTATGAGATCGGGCAGCTCACGCATCAGCCGCTGCACCCCGCGCAGCTTTGGTGGCTGGCCACGCAGGGCTCGGCCCAGTCGATGCGGATGGGCGACAAGATCGGTGCTCTGGCGTCGGGAATGGAGGCGGATTTCATCGCCGTCGACCTCGCCTCGACGCCTGCCATTTCGCAGCGTGCCGACCGTGCGGAGGATATCTGGGAGGCGATCTTCCCGACGATCATGATGGGCGACGACCGCGCGATCGCGGGCACCTGGGTCGCGGGCAAGCGGCTGCATTGAGCGATCCGGCCTTCGAGAGGATCTACGCCCGCGCGCCTTTCACGGTCGATTTCCTAGACGGTGCGCGCAGTGATTTGGTGATCTCCTTCGCCTCGATCGGCCATGATCCCAGCCGCCCGCCCGCGCCGGAATTCGTCGCCACTGCTACGGGGCGCGGCACGCCCGGCTTCCCGCGCCCGGCGCTGTTCATCAGCGACGAAAGCCGCAGCTGGGCAAACGATCCGGGTTTCGCCCCTGCCCTGCGCGCCGCCTTGGCAGAGGTGACGCGCCGCCGCCCCGTCACCCGCATCGCCGCCATTGGGCTCTCGATGGGCGCGGTCTCAGCGCTGGTCGCAGCGGAGGTAATCCCGGTCGATGTGGTGCTCGCGCTGTCGCCGCAAGTCTCAGTCAAACCGGGCGTCGTGCCGGGGGAAACGCGCTGGAGCGAGTGGACGGGACAGATCGCGACCTTCGCCCGCGAGATCACGCCGCTCCCGCCCGCGCCCTGCTGGGCGATCCTGTGCCACGGCGCGCATGACGATCTGGATCAGGCGATGCCATTCCCGCGCGCAGAAAACGTCGACCACCTGATCTTCCCCGATCTCGGCCATTCCGACCTCGGGCCGCATCTGAAGGCGCGCGGCGGGTTGTCAGGGCTGATGGAGGCTGCCCTTGCAGGCGACCGACGCCGCCTGCTGCGGATCGCGAGCGCCGCCGGGGCCGTGCGGCGCGAGAAATTCAGCCCATAAGTCGTGCCGCGAGACGGTTCTGCGTCTCGATCACCCGCGGCAGGTCGATCGTCACCACCTGCCCATCGCGCACCACCTGACGACCCTCGACGAAGAGATGCTTCACCTTGGGCGGCCCGCACAGCACCAGCGCCGCGACCGGATCCCATGCGCCTGCCGCCTCCAGCCCGGAGACATCCCAGATCGCCACATCCGCGCGTTTTCCGGGGGCGAGCACCCCGCAATCGGGACGACCCAGCACCTGCGCCCCGCCCAAAGTCGCGATCTCCAGCGCCTCGCGCGCGGCCATCGCATCGGCGCCGTTTTGCACCCGCTGCAGCAGCATCGCCATGCGCGCCTCGCCGATGAGGGAGCATGCATCGTTCGAGGCCGAGCCATCGACGCCCAGCGCGACCTTAACCCCCGCATCGCGCATCTGGCGCACCGGCGCGATGCCCGAGCCCAGACGGCAATTCGAGCACGGACAATGCGCAACCCCCGTCTTCGTGCGCGCGAACAGATCGATCTCGCCCGCGTCCAGCTTCACGCAATGCGCGTGCCAGACATCGTCGCCAGTCCAGCCGAGATCTTCGGCATATTGCCCCGGACGGCAGCCGAACTGCTCCAAGCTGTAGGAAATATCCTCGTCATTCTCGGCCAGATGGGTGTGCAGCATCACGCCCTTGTCGCGCGCCAACAGCGCCGCGTCGCGCATCAGCTCGCGCGAGACCGAAAACGGCGAGCACGGCGCGATCCCCACCCGGCACATCGAGCCCTCGCTTGCATCGTGGAACGCGTCGACGACCCGGATGCAGTCGTTGAGGATCGCGTCCTCGCGCTCGACCAGACTATCGGGCGGCAGCCCCCCGTCGCTCTCGCCGATGCTCATCGCGCCGCGCGTGGGGTGGAAGCGCAGGCCCAGCTCGGTGGCGGCGTGGATCGTGTCCTCCAGCCGCGCGCCATTCGGATACATATACAGATGATCGGAACTGGTGGTGCAGCCGGTGAGCGCCAGCTCCGCCAGCCCAACCTGCGCCGAGACGTGGATCTCCTCGGGGCCCATCTTCGCCCAGATCGGGTAGAGCGTCTGCAGCCAGCCGAACAGCAGCGCGTCCTGCCCGCCCGGCACCGCGCGGGTCAGCGTCTGGTAAAGATGGTGATGGGTGTTCACGAGCCCCGGCGTGACGACGCAGCCCGCAGCCTCGACCACCTCGCCCGTGCTTTCCAGCCCCGGCCCGACGGCGGCGATCTGCCCGTCGCGCAGCAGCAGATCCGCGCCCTTCAGCTCGCGCCGGGTGCCGTCCATCGTGACGATTACCTCGGCGCCCCGGATCAAGATCTCGCCCATCGCGCGCTCCTACTGGCTGGTTTCGCCAGAGCCTAGACCGCGCGGATGGGCGAAGACCAGAGGCACTCAGCGCCCCATCGCGTAGAACTCGGGGTTCGGCGGGATCGCGGCCATGTTCACCAAGCGGTTCGACAGGCCGAAAAACGCCGTGATCGCGCCGATATCCCAGATATCGTCATCGGTGAAACCGTGGGCGCGCAGCGCTTCGTAATCGGCCTCCTCGACCTCCTGCGCGCGCAGGCTCACCTTCATCGCGAAGTCGAGCATCGCACGTTGGCGCGGCGTGATCTCGGACTTGCGGTAATTCACCGCGACCTGATCGGCGATCAGCGGGTTCTTGGCGCGGACACGCAGGATCGCCCCATGCGCGATCACGCAATACTGGCATTCATTGGCCGCCGAGGTCGCCACCACGATCATCTCGCGCTCGGCAATGGTCAGGTTGCCGGGCTTCTCCATCAGCGCGTCATGATAGGCGAAGAAGGCGCGGCACTCGTCGGGGCGGTGCGCCAGCGCGAGGAAGATGTTCGGGATGAACCCGGCCTTCTCCTGCACCGCCTCGATCCGCGTGCGGATATCCTCGGGCATGTCTGCGAGTTTCGGCACCGGATGCCGGCTGATCTTGTCTTGCATGTGGGGTCTCCTCTTCTCCGCCGCCACTATGCACAGCTGCGACGGGGCCGAGGAAATGACGTTGCGGCAATCGCGCTCAGAGGTCGAGCGTGATCCAGACCGGCACGTGATCCGAGGGCTTGTCGCGGCCGCGGATTTCCTTGTCGATACCGACCTCGCGCAACAGATCCGCCGCCTGCGGCGACAGCAGCAGATGGTCGATCCGGATGCCGTTATTCTTCTGCCAGGCGCCCGCCTGATAGTCCCAGAAGGAGTAATGCCCCGGCCCTTGGACCCGGGCGCGGAACGCCTCGGTGAAGCCGAGATTGAGGATACGGCGGAAGGCCTCGCGACTTTGCGGCAGTGCCAGCGCATCGTCGCGCCACGCCTCGGGTTTCGCGGCATCCTCGTCCTGCGGGATGATGTTGTAATCGCCCGCCATCACGAAGGGCTCTTCCAGCGCCAGCAGCTCTTCCGCGCGCGCCTTCATCCGCTCCATCCACGACAGCTTGTAGGCGTATTTGCCGCCTTCGACGGGCTGGCCCGCATCGTCCAGCTCCACCGGGTTGCCATTGGGCAGATAGAGCCCACAGAGCCGCACCGCGCCCTTGTCGCCGACCACGGTGGCCTCGATCCAGCGCGCCTGTTCGTCACCCTCGTCCCCAGGCAGGCCGCGCGTCACATCCTCCAGAGGCAGCTTCGAGAGGATCGCGACGCCGTTGAAGCTTTTCTGGCCATGGGTCTCGACCGAATAGCCCAGTTCCTCGAAGATCTCGCGCGGGAAACCCTCGTCGACCGACTTGATCTCCTGCAGCAAAGCCACGTCGGGCTCGGCTTCCTTCAGCCAATCGACCAGCGCCTGATGGCGCGCCTTGATGCCGTTGATGTTGAAGGTGGCGATTTTCATGAGCGGCTCCGGGTTTGGCAGTCGCGAAAGGTGTAACGGATCGCGGCGGGCACGGACAGGGCGGAGTTAGCCCTCCTCGCTTTCCTCGGTGTCGATCCCGTGACGCTCGAACAGCTTCGCCTGCGACATGATGAAGGCGATCATGATGATCGGCAGACCAAAGGTCTTGAAATCGACCCAATGCGCGTCCGACATCGTGCGCCAGACGATCTCATTGGCGACGGCAAGGCCCAGAAACAGCCAGACGAAGCGCTTGGTCAGGATCATCCAGCCCTTATGCGCCATCGGCATCGCCTCGTTCATCACCAGTTGCAGCCACGCCTTGCCGCGCAGCAATCCGGCCCCGAGGATACCCGCAAACAGCAGGTAGATGATGGTGGGCTTCATCTTGAAGAATGTCGGATCGTTCAGCCAGACCGACAGCCCGCCGAAGATCGCCACCAACACGAGCGTCGCGATCTGCATCGCCGAGAGCTTGCCGGTCAGCAGCCACAGGATCAGCGTCGTCGCCGCGATCAGCGGGATGAACAGCGCGGTTGCCACGACGAAGCCCGAGTAATCTGTCCCGAGGATCGTGTAGGTGCCGTCCTTCAGCCGGTTGAAGGCGATGAAGAACACGATGAGCGGCCCCCAGTCGAGCGCCGCTTTCACCCAGGGGGAAATCTTTTTCTCTGCCATCTGCCTTTACCTGCCTGCTATCTCAACGATCACGGCTCCCGCCGCGATCAGCGCCATCAGAGCCGTGCGCCGCGGCCCCACTTTCTCGCCCAGCACGAGCCAGCCGATGAGCGCAGCGAAGACCGTGGACGTCTCGCGCAGCACCGCCGCCTCGCCCACCTTGTCGAGCCGTGTCGCCAACATGATCGAGCCAAAGGAGAAATAAGCAACAATCGCGCCGATAACACCCCTCTTGATGAGCGGCACCATTTCCGAACTCGGCAGTTTCGTCCAGCGCCGCGCGGTAAAGATCGGCATGAACCAGCCGTCGATGAAGAAGAACCACGCAAGGAAGGTGAACGGATCGGCGGTCGCGCGGATGCCATAGGCGTCATAGGTGGTGTAAAGCGCGACGAAGGCGCCGGTCGCCACGGCCAGCATCAGGGCGGGCACCATCGTGTCGCGATCGACCGTCACATTGCGCAGGTTGTAGAGCGCTAGCCCGTATATGCCCGCCAGAAGCGTCGCCACCCCGGCCCATTGGCCGATCGTGAAATGCTCACCGAAGATGAACCCCGCCCCGATGACCGCGAAAAGCGGTCCGGTGCCGCGCACGACCGGATAGACCACCGTATAGGCCCCGCGCTGGTAGCAGGCCGCCTGCAGCAGCTTGTAGGCGACATGGATGAAGAACACGCCCACGAAGATCGGCCACATGAAGGGCTCGGGCCACGGCACGACGAAAAGCGCGAAGGGGGCCGCGATGATCCCGTAGCTCGCATCGATCGCGGCGCGGCTGAGCCACGGATCGTGGCGCCCCTTCTGCAACGCCCCGAACAGCGCGTGAAGAAAGGCCGCGAGCAGAGCGAGGCTCAGCGCGAGATGCTTGCCGGTCTCGGTGCCCGAGACGGAGATGATCCAGTCGCTCAAGGGGAAGTCCTTCGTGATGTCGGCGGCAAGGGGGCGCTGCCCCCTCTGGCCTCAGGGGCCATTCACCCCCGGGATATTTCGACCAAGGGGAAGAGGAAAGGCGCATCCCTCTCTTCGCTCTTGCACAAATATCCCCGGGGGCGCGCGCAAGCGCGGGGGGCGGCGCCCCCCTTCGCGGCGTCAGTCTTCGAGACCGACGAGGGCCTGCGCGAATTCCTCCGGATCGAAAGGCGCCAGATCATCGAGTTGCTCGCCCACCCCGATCGCATGGATCGGCAGGCCGAACTTGTCGGCCAGCGCCACCAGCACACCGCCTTTCGCAGTACCGTCGAGCTTGGTCATCACCAGCCCCGAAACGTTCGAGATCTTGCGGAAGACATCGACCTGTTGCAGGGCGTTCTGGCCCGTCGTCGCGTCGAGCACGAGAAGCGTGTTATGCGGCGCGCTCTCGTCGACCTTGCGGATCACGCGGACGATCTTGGCCAGCTCCTCCATCAGGTCGGCGCGGTTCTGCAGCCGCCCTGCGGTGTCGATCATCAGAAGGTCCGCGCCCTCGGCCTCGGCCTTCTTCATCGCATCATAGGCGAGCGAGGCCGGGTCCGAGCCTTCGGGCGCGGTCAGGACCGGCACACCGGCGCGATCGCCCCAGACCTGCAGCTGTTCGACGGCGGCTGCGCGGAACGTGTCGCCCGCGGCGATCACGACCTGCTTGCCCGCGGCGCGGAATTGCGAGGCGAGCTTGCCGATCGTCGTGGTCTTGCCCGAGCCGTTGACGCCGACCACCAGCACGACCTGCGGCTTCTTGGGGTAAAGCGGCAGCGGTTTCGCGACCGGCTCCATGATCCGGGCGACCTCTTGGGCCAGAAGCCCCTTGATCTCGGAGACCGAGAGCTTGCGGCCCATCCGCCCCTCGGCGAGGTTCGCCGAGACGCGCAGCGCGGTGTCCACGCCCATGTCGGAGGCGATCAGCAATTCCTCGAGGCTCTCCAACATCTCGTCATCGAGGACGCGGCGCGGCTCGGCCACTTTCGCCTCGCCACCGCCGAAGATGCGCCCCAGAAGGCCGGGCTTTTTCGGCTCGGGGCTGGGGCGCTCGGGCGCGGGCTCGACGTCGAGCGGCGCCTTGGCGATCTGCGCATTCTCCTCCTCGACCGGTTCGGTTACCGGCGCGGGCACGTAGCCGGGCGCGGGCGGGGTCGGATCGGGGAGGTTGATCGTCTCGCTGTGCCGCGGCTCGGGTTCGGGTTCCGGCTCTGCCTCGGGCTCCAGTTCCGGGGCGGGTTCGGCGCGGGTCTGCGGCGCCGCCTCTGGGGAGGTCTCTGCGGGCGTCGCGGGCGCGGAAGGCTCCGGCGTCTCCGCGACCTCGTCTTCGCTGGCCGCATTCTCGGCGACGATATCCTCGAGGCCCTGCTCGAGCTTCGAGGAGGAACGCGTCAGACGCGATTTGAGCTTTTTGAAAAACGACATGGATCAGGCCTTTCCTTACGCTCCACCTAGTTCATCGCAGGCCCGGATGGAAGGCTTATCCCCCGGCAAAACCCGATCCCGCGCCCCAGCCGATCAAGGCCTGACCGCCCCAGTAGAGCACCCAGAGCGCGCGTGCCGCCAGCTGTTTGCGGCCTGCGTCGCGCAGCACGAACATCTCCAGCGCGAGGATCAGGTCGGAGAGGACGAAGGCGAGGCTGCCCACGACCACCATCAGATAGCCCGCAGGAAGGCCCATCGCCACCGCCGCCATCGCCACGATGATCCAGATATAGCTGCGCACCGGCCAGCACAGCCCGCCCGTGCGCGGCAGCAGCCAGAACTCCGCCGACAGCCCCAGGGCGATGAGCGGGATGGTCCAGGCGGAGGGCCGCGCGCCGATGTCGAGAAACCCCAGAAGATAGGCCAGATGCCCCGCCGCGAAGGCCGCCATGCCGATCAGGAAGGCCCGTTGACCGGGGCGCGACAGGGCGAAATCGCCCGCCGCCCCGAGCGCGAGACTCGCAAGGATCGCAAGTGGCGCCCCCATGGCCGCCGCCATCGGAATCAGCGCCACGACGGAGGCGGTCTTCACAAGGGTTTTCGCACCGCTTTCCCCAGCACCCGCATGGCGTACGAGGTAAATCGCCGCGAAGACGGCGGCGATGAGGAGACTGATCGGGGCTGCGGACATCATGGCCACATCTCGCGCAGAAAAGCCCGGCCGCCGCAAGCGGGGTCATAAAAGGGTCGAAATTGGCGAAAGAATAGCGCAAAACCATTGCATTATTGAGAGTGAGCGAAGCGGACCCGCAGCACGTGACCCAAGGCAAAGACCCTTCACGCAAGCGCCGCCTGAGCGGAGCAATTGCCAATCTGCTGCGGCGGTCGCGCGAGATCCCCGGGGTCGACAGTTTCGCGGTCGTAACGCTTTTGCCGGTGCCGCTTCTGCTGGTGGCGGGCGTCTTCGGCGGGGTCGCGGCCTGGGCGGCACTGGTCTGGATCGGGCTGTGCATGTTTATCCTGGATGAGGCGCTGAAGCATCCCTCTCCCGATGCACCGGAAGGCTCGGAATTTCCGGCAGCGGATGCGCTCTCGACGACATTGGCGGTGGTGCATTTCGTGCTGCTCGTGCTCGGCGTGGCGGCGATGTCGGGGCATACGCTGCTGGAGGGGCCAAGCTGGATCGCGGTCTGGCTGGCCTTCGGGCTATTCTTCGGGCAGGTGTCGAATTCCAATGCGCATGAGATGATCCATCGCTCGGACAAACGGCTCTTTCTGCTGGGGAAATGGGTCTATATCTCGCTGCTCTTCGGGCATCACACCTCAGCGCATAGGCTCGTCCACCACCGCTTCGTCGCGACGCCGGACGATCCGAATTCCGCGCAGCTTGGCGAGGGGTTCTGGTCCTTTGCGCCGCGAGCCTGGATCGGCAGCTTCGTCGGCGGCTACGAGATGGAGCGCAACCGCTTCGCCCGTCTGCCCGCGATCGATCCGAAAGCGCCGCTGAGCGCGCGGATCAAGGCGAGGATCGCGCGGCTCGGCCCCTACCCGTCCTATCTGCTGGGCGGGCTGTGGTTCGCGGTGCTGTTCGGGATGCTCTTCGGGGCCGAGGGCGTGGTGGCTTACCTGATGCTCTGCGCCTATGCGCAGGTGCAGATCCTGCTCGCCGATTACGTCCAGCATTACGGCCTATCTCGGAGGCGGCGTGGCGATGGCAGCTTCGATCCCGTCGATGCGCATCACAGCTGGGATGCGCCCGCGCCGATCACCTCGCTGTGGATGCTCAACGCGCCGCGCCATTCGGATCACCATGCGCATCCGGCGCGGGAATACCCGGCGCTTCGGCTTGGCGATCTGACCGAGCCGCAGCGACCCGTCCTGCCGCGTAGCCTGCCCGCGATGGCGGCGCTGGCGCTAGCTACGCCGCTCTGGCGCCGGGTCATGGACAAGCGCGTGAAAGCGCTTCAGGGCAAGCCCCTCGACGCCGACGCGCCCAGCGCGCGCTAGGCAAGCGGGCCGCGATCTGGCAGGTTGGGTGAAAGACCTTGCCGGAGCCTCCCCCATGCGCCCGAACCCGATCCTGTCTCTATCCCTTGCGGCCTTGGCTCTGATGCCGACGCTGGCGGCCGCTGCCGATCCGCTCGGCCCGCCGCTCAATGCGGAGCAATTCGATCAGCGCACCGTCGGGCGCACAATCACCTATTCGGTCTTCGGCCAGCCCTACGGCTCCGAGCAATACAAGCCCGGCCACAAGGTGATCTGGGCCTTCACCGAAAGCGAGTGCAAGGAAGGCGACTGGTATCAGGACGGGCAGTATATCTGCTTCGACTACGGCGAATATGCGCCGCTGCAATGCTGGACCTTCTACGACACGGCGCAGGGGCTGCTCGCGCAGTTCAAGGGCGATCCCTCGCAGGAGCCGCTGGTCAGCCTGTCGGAAAGCCACGACCCGCTGGTCTGTCAGGGACCCGACGTCGGCGTGTAAGCCTCAGAACAGACTGCCCTGAGACGGGCCCGGATCGGGCTTTTTCTTCTTCGGCTTCGGCGCGGTCGCACTTCCGCCCCCGCCCGGGATCACCGCGAGCTTGCCATCGGCGAACTCGATCTCAAGACCGGGCTGCTTTTCGGCCACCGCTTGCGAGGTCACCACGCCATCGGGGCCGCGCACCACCGCATAGCCGCGCTTGAGCGTCTCGGTATAGCCCAGCGTCTGGCGCATCCGGTCGAGCCGCTCGAGCCGTTCGCCCTGCGCCTCGAGCCGCGCGGGCAAGGAGCGCTCCAGCCGGGCTTCCAGCCCCGCCAGCCGCTCGGCGCCGTCGCGGTTGCGCCGCTGCGCATCGCCGATCATCCGCACCCGCGCCGCATCCAGCCGCCGCGCAAGCTGCGTGTGATCCTGGGTCGCGCGCCGCATCCGGGCCGCCGGTGCCGGCGCCAACCGCGCCGACAAGCCGTCGATCTCACGCGAGCGGTCCCGGATGAAGCGCCGCAGTAGGTTCGGCGAGATTTGCGCAGCCAGCGGCGCGAAACGAGTGTTTTTGCGCAGGACCAGCGTGCGCAGCGCAGGGCCCAGCCGCTCGGCCCAGAGATCGAAGCTTTGCCGCGCCGGTTGCGTCAGCGCCTCGGGACGGCCCAGCCCACGCGCCAGATCGCGCAGCCGCTGGCCGCGCTGATCGAGCCGCCCGCGCGCCGCGCGCATCATCCGCGTCTGCGCCTCCGACAGCCAAGCGGCCAGTTCGGCGCGCACCGGCACCGCCATTTCCGCAGCAGCGGTCGGCGTAGGCGCGCGCCGGTCGGCTGCGTGATCGACCAACGTCGTGTCCGTCTCGTGGCCCACCGCCGAAATCACGGGGATATCGCTTTCGGCCACGGCGCGCACCACGGCTTCTTCGTTGAACCCCCAGAGGTCCTCGATAGAGCCGCCGCCGCGCGCGACGATGATCAGATCGGGGCGCGGGATCTCCCCGCCCGGCGCCAGTGCGTTGAAGCCCCGCACCGCGCGCGCCACTTCTGGCGCACAGGCCTGACCCTGCACCGCCACCGGCCAGATCAACACATGACGCGGGAAGCGGTCGGCGAGCCTGTGCAGGATGTCGCGGATCACCGCGCCCGAGGGCGAGGTCACCACGCCGATCACCTGCGGCAGCCACGGAATGGGCTTCTTGCGGCCCGCGTCGAACAGCCCCTCGGCGGCCAGCGCCTTGCGGCGCGCCTCCAGCATCGCCATCAGCGCACCCGCGCCCGCCGGTTCGACATTGTCGACGATCAGCTGATATTTCGACTGGCCCGCGAAAGTCGTCATCCGGCCCGTGGCGATGACCTCCATCCCCTCCTCGGGGCGGACCTGCATCTTCGCCACCTGCCCTTTCCAGCTGACGGCGGCGATCACCGAGCGGTCGTCCTTGAGGTCGAAATACATATGCCCCGAGCGCGGCATCGACACACGGCCAACTTCGCCGCGCACCCGGACGCGGCCGAATTCCCCCTCGATCACGCGTTTCACCGCCCCCGAAATCTCGGAGACCGTGTAGTCATGCGCGTTCGAGCCGTTTTCGTCGTCGAGAAGGTCCATATGCCTGCCTGCTTGAGCGTTGGTCCGGGGCGCCTTGCCTCAGAGTTTCGCGCAGCTTAGAAGGCGGGAAAGCGAAGGCCAAGGGGGCGAGCGATGAACATTCTGGTTCTGGGCGGCGGCGGGCGCGAACATGCGCTGGCTTGGGCGATCAAGCAAAATCCGAAATGCGACCGGCTGATCGTGGCCCCGGGCAATGCCGGGATCGCGCAGATCGCCGATTGCGCGGCGATCGATCCGAACGATGCGGCGGCGGTGCTGGAACTCTGCGAGGCCAATGCGGTCGATTTCGTGGTGATCGGGCCGGAAGCGCCGCTGGCAGCGGGCGTGGCCGATGCGCTGCGCGCGCAGAACATCCTGACCTTCGGCCCTTCGGCGGAGGCCGCGAAGCTGGAAGCCTCGAAAGCCTTCACGAAAGAGATTTGCGACGCCTGCAACGCGCCCACCGCCGCCTATGCCCGCTTCACCAGCGCGGAAGGCGCGAAGGGCTATGTCCGCGAACAGGGCGCGCCGATCGTAGTGAAGGCCGACGGTCTCGCCGCCGGCAAGGGCGTGATCGTCGCGATGACGCTCGATGAGGCGTTCAACGGCATCGACGAAATTTTCGGCGGCGCGTTCGGAAGCGCGGGCGCGGAAGTCGTGATCGAGGAATTCATGGAGGGCGAGGAAGCCTCGCTCTTCGTGCTGTGCGATGGCGAGAACGTGCTGGCCGTGGGCGGCGCGCAGGACCACAAGCGCGTCGGCGAAGGCGATACCGGCCCAAACACCGGCGGCATGGGCGCCTATTCCCCCGCCCCGATCCTGAGCCCCGAGATCGAGGCGAAGGCGATGGACGAAATCGTCCGCCCCACCGTGGCCGAGATGGCCAAGCGCGGCACCCCGTTCCAGGGCGTGCTCTATGCCGGGCTGATGATCAAGGACGGCCAGCCGCGGCTCGTGGAATACAACGTGCGCTTCGGCGATCCCGAATGTCAGGTGCTGATGCTGCGGCTCGGAGCGCAGGCGCTCGATCTGCTGCTGGCCTGCGCGGAAGGGCGGTTGAACGAGGTGCAGGCGCAATGGGCGCCGGATCACGCGATGACGGTGGTGATGGCCGCGCAGGGCTATCCCGGCGCCTATGAAAAAGGCTCGGTGATCGGCGGGCTCGACGCGCTGCCCGAAGACGGCTCGCGCATGGTCTTCCACGCGGGCACCTCAGAGAAAGACGGACATGTCGTCGCGACGGGCGGACGGGTTCTCAACGTCACGGCCCGCGGCGAGAGCCTGCAGGAAGCGCGCGACCGGGCCTATGAAATGATCGACGCGATCGACTGGCCCGAAGGCTTCTGTCGCCGCGATATCGGCTGGCGGGCGCTGAGCTGAGGCGTGACAGGGGGCGCTGCCCCCGCTCGCGTTCCGCGCGCCCCCCGGGATATTTCCACCAAGCCGAACGGGCGCAACGGAACATTAACTACGCTCACGCTATCAAGGATTCGCGGAACAGGCGGGGACGCCGATGACCGCCCAAGACGAACGTGCCCGGCTCGCCCGCCCTTCTGCGGATCGAGTCGGGCATTTTTCGTTTTCGGCTTGGCTCAAATATCCCGGGGGGCTGGCGCAGCCAGCGGGGGCAGAGCCCCCTCACCCGGCGCGTCCCGAGCCCGCCGGCTCGCTGCCCTCTTGCCTTACCAAGTGCTTGCAACGCGGCTCGGCGCCGCCTGCCGAAACGTCAGGCAGGAAAATTCCTCTTCGCGCAAAATTTCCTCTTGCAGCCTACGCCGCTATCCCCTAAATCCGCCTCCACCGAACCGGCGCGGGCGTAGCTCAGGGGTAGAGCATAACCTTGCCAAGGTTAGGGTCGGGCGTTCGAATCGCCTCGCCCGCTCCAGTTCGGTCAAATACCCAAGGATGCGGGCGTAGCTCAGGGGTAGAGCATAACCTTGCCAAGGTTAGGGTCGGGCGTTCGAATCGCCTCGCCCGCTCCAATACAAAAAAGCCTCCCTTCGGGGAGGCTTTTGTTTTTCCGCCCCACTGCCCGTCAATCGACATGCCCCCGCTTGAGCGCGGCCCCTGCCCCGGCCTATAAGGCGGTGAGTTTCAAGGAGGCGCCCCATGCGCAAAGCCACGATCAGCCGCAAGACCGCCGAGACCGAGATCAACGTCGAGATCAATCTCGATGGCACCGGTCAATTCGATAACAAGACGGGCGTGGGCTTCTTCGACCACATGCTCGACCAGCTCGCGCGGCATTCGCTGATCGACATGACCGTGCGCGCGAAGGGCGACCTGCATATCGACGACCACCACACGGTCGAGGATACCGGCATCGCGCTGGGTCAGGCGCTGGTGCAGGCGCTTGGCGACAAGCGCGGCATCCGCCGCTACGGCCATTTCGCGCTGGCGATGGATGACACGCAGGTGCAATGCGCGCTGGATCTCTCTGCGCGCCCCTTCTTCGTTTGGAATTGCGACATGCCCTCGCCGAAGATCGGCACGTTCGACACCGAACTGGTGCGCGAGTTCTTCCAGGCCCTCGCCACCCATGGCGGGATCACGCTGCATATCGACCGCGTGCATGGCTTCAACAGCCACCACATCGCCGAGGCCGCGTTCAAATCGGTCGCCCGCGCCCTGCGCATGGCGGTCGAGACCGACCCGCGCATGGGCGACGTGCTGCCCTCGACCAAAGGGGCGCTTTGATGCTCACGGCACTGGTCGATTACGATTCGGGCAACCTGCACTCGGCCGAGAAGGCGTTTCAGCGCATGGCGAACGAGACGGGTCGCGGCACGATCGTCGTGACCTCGGAGCCCGACGTCGTCGCGCGCGCCGACCGGATCGTGCTGCCGGGCGACGGGGCGTTTCCGTCCTGCAGCGCGGCGCTCTATCGCTTCGAGGGGCTGGCGCAGGCGATCGAAGAGGCGGTGACCGTGAAGGGCCGCCCCTTCCTCGGGATCTGCATCGGGATGCAGATGCTGGCGACGCGCGGGCTCGAGTTCCGCGAGACCGAGGGTTTCGGCTGGATCCCCGGCGAGGTCGTGAAGATCGAACCTGCCGATCCGTCGATGAAGGTCCCGCATATGGGCTGGAACGATCTGGTGGTCGGCTACAATCACCCGGTGCTGAGCGGTATCAACACGGGCGACCACGCCTATTTCGTGCATAGCTACCACTTCAACGTAGCCGAGCCCGAACACCGTCTGGCCTATGCCGAATATGGCGCCGAGATCACCGCGATCGTGGGGCGCGACAATATCGTGGGCACCCAGTTCCACCCGGAGAAATCTCAGGCCACCGGTCTGCGTCTGATCGCGAATTTCCTCGGCTGGAAGCCCTGATGGCGCCCAAGGCGGTTCTGTCGTGGTCGTCGGGCAAGGATTGCGCGATGGCGCTTCATGCCTGCCGGACCGAAGGTCACGCGGATGTCGTGGCGCTGCTGTCGACGACCAACGAGGCTTTCGACCGCGTGGCGATGCATGGGACGCGCAATGAGCTGCTGCGCCGTCAGGCGAAGGCCGTGGGCCTGCCGCTGATCGAGGTGCCGCTGCCCTGGCCCTGCTCGAACGAGGATTACGAGGCGCGGATGGCCTCGGCTATGGATCAGGTGAAGGCACTTGGCGTCGAGACGATGGTCTTCGGCGATCTCTTCCTCGAAGACGTGCGCGATTACCGGATCGAGAAGCTGAAGCCGCTGGGCGTCGAGGCGCTCTTCCCGCTCTGGCAGCGCCCGACGGATCAGCTTGCGCGCGAGATGATCAAAGCGGGGTTCGTCACGCATCTTGTGACCGTGGATCCGAGCAAGCTCGATCCCAGCTTCGCGGGGCGGCGGTTCGATGAAAGGCTGCTGGCCGATCTGCCCGAAGGCGTCGACCCCTGCGGCGAGAATGGCGAGTTTCACACCGCCGTCAGCGCGGGCCCTATCTTTGACGCGCCGATCCCGGTGCGGGTGGGCGAAACGGTGATGCGCGACGGGTTCACCTACGCAGACCTGATCCCCGAGTAAGTCCGGCGAGAAATCCCGGCCCGCCGCGTCATCGCAGGGGCCGGGGAATACATCACTTCACGCGCTGCCAGTCCTGCGACTTGCAGAACAGACCGCCCGCCACGCAACCGGCCAGCGCCATCGCGTTGCCGTTCACGGTGACCTTGCCGAGGTAGATCTTGTTGTTGGACGGGCGCCAGACCTTGCCCTGATACTTGTTGTTGCCCTTCGGCTCCATCCCGATCACGAGCTGCTTGCCGAGGTTTTCCGACTTGTACTCGCTGCCGCCCTTGAAGGTCCGCACGATAGTCCCGCAGAATTTCGAGCCGCAGGGCGCGATGTCCACATAGGCATAGGCGCCGTCATCGGGCTGCGTCTTCCAGGTGCCCTCGATCGGGTCGGCCAGCGCCGCGCCTGCGCCCAGTGCCAGGGTCGCTGCGGCGATCATCAAAGTCTTCATGGCAAATCTCCTCCCTTTTGCCTGCTGGCCACATCAGGCCATGCAAGAGCGATTCCCGGCAAGACTGACGTGACGTCCGCGTCAGGCTTGGAAAATCCGCGAACCCGTGGCAAGAGGCATCGCGACAGTTCAGGAGTGCCCACAGATGATCCTCTACCCCGCAATCGACCTCAAGGATGGCCAATGCGTGCGTCTGCTGCATGGCGAGATGGACAAGGCCACGGTCTTCGGCGACGACCCGGCGGCGCAGGCGGCCAAGTTCGAGGCGGCGGGCTGCGAATGGGTGCATCTGGTGGACCTCAATGGTGCCTTCGCGGGGGAGCCCGTGAACGCCGCCGCCGTCGAGGCGATCCTGTCGCGCATCAAGGTGCCCGCACAGCTGGGCGGCGGCATCCGCGACATGGCGACGATCGAGCGTTGGCTGGAAAAGGGTCTGGCGCGGGTAATCCTCGGCACCGTCGCGGTCGAGAACCCCGATCTTGTGCGCGAAGCGGCGAAGGCCTTCCCCGGTCAGGTGGCCGTCGGGATTGATGCGCGCAACGGCAAAGTCGCGACCAAGGGCTGGGCGGAAGAGACCGATGTGATGGTCACCGATCTGGCGAAGTCCTTCGAGGACGCGGGCGTCGCCGCGATCATCTACACCGATATCATGCGCGACGGCGCGATGGGCGGGCCGAATATCGCCGCGACCGAGGCACTGGCCGGCGCAGTCGAAATCCCTGTCATCGCGAGCGGTGGCGTGTCGTCCCTGCCCGACCTGATCGCCCTGCGCGACACGGGCGTGATCGCGGGCGCGATTTCGGGGCGGGCGATTTATGACGGGGCACTCGATCTGACCGAGGCGCTGGCCGCGCTGCGCGCCTGACACAGCGCTGAGGAAATCCACCGCAAGTGACACAAATCATTGCGCCATGTGAATTTCCGCGTGAGGGTTAACCTAGCGTTAACACCAAGTGTGGAGGGTGCCATGAAACGCATGATGACGATTGCCGCGGTGACCGCTTGCCTCGCAAGCGCGGCCATGGCGAATGATACCAAAGGCTTTGTGGGTCTGAACTGGACCTTCGGCCCGGGCGCGAGCGGCCTTGAAGGGGTGTTCGGCGCGATGAATTACGACCTCGATCCGGATGGCGACATCAACGGGGCGAAGCTGTCATTGCATCTCGGTATCGGTCCGGGGCCGGTGCAGGGCAAAATCAAGCTGACCGGCGTCGCCGGACAGGACAACGCCATGGCGGAACTGGGCATGGGCTATGGCAGCCGCGGCTGGTTCGGCACGGGCGGGCTGATGGGCGAGCATTGGACCGTCGGCGGCGATCTGTTCTTCCAAGGCGGCTGGGAAGGCTTCGGCGGCATTCACAGCCTGCAGTTCGATCGGCCGAAAGCGCCCACAGCGCCGCCTCCGCCGGCCAATGAAGCCGTCATCGGCCCAACAACGAACCTGAACTGACGATCAAGGGCGGCTCAAGCCGCCCTTTTCCTTGGCTCAGGCACCCACCGATTTGCGCACCATGTCCCAATAGATATCGGCGACGGTGGCGCGGCTCAGACGTCCGCCTTCGCGGAACCATGTATTCACCCCGGTCAGCATCGCGATGATCGCCATCGTCGCAAGCTTGGTATCCGGGATCAGGAACACGCCCTCGTCCTGCCCTGCCTTCAGGATCGCTTCCAGCTCGGTCTCGTAGGTCTTGCGCAGCCCCTCGATCACCGCGAAATTCTCCGAGCTCAGGTTGCGCAGTTCCATATAGCTGAGGAACACCGCCTCCGCCCGCTCGAGGTTGAAGCGGATGTGGAAGCGCACGAAACGCTCCAGCCGCGCATGGGCGTCGCCCCCGCCGGGCTCGGCGTGCCACGCAGCGATCAACTCGTCCATGTGGGTCTTGAGAAGATCGAACAGCAGCGCCTCTTTGTCGGGCGTATAGAGGTAGAGCGCGCCCGCCTGGACCCCCACCGCGCCTGCGATCTGGCGCATCGAGACAGCGGCAAACCCGTGCCGCGCAAAGAGCCTTTGCGCCTCGGCGCGGATCTTCGGGCCGGTAATCTCGGAATGGGAGCCAGTCTTGCGTGCCATGATACCGACGCTAACTGAACGGGCGTTCATTATCAAACCCGATTTGCGGCGCAATCGGCACTGGCAATGGGGCCGCGCGCGCAATAGTTTGCCCCTGTCCCGAGAGGAGAAACCATGCGCGCCCCTGCCCTGATCGCCCTGTTTGCCTTGCTGGCCTCGCTCGCCGCCTGTTCGAAACAGTCGATGGAGGGCTATCCGACGCTGCTGCCGATGGACGAGATCCTGACCGATCAGCCCCTCACCCCCGATCCGGCCCCCGAGCTGGAGGCCCGCGCCGATGCGTTGCGCTCCCGCGCAGACGCGATGCGCAGCCAATAAAATCACGCCATAGAGCGGTTGAAGCCGCACGCCGCGTTGCCCTGCCTGCGCTTTCCCGCTAACAGGGCGCAAACCACCAAGTTTCGCTCATGAGGTCCCTATGTCCGCCGTCTCAGATACCGCACCCTTGCGTCTTGGCATCGCGGGTCTCGGCACCGTGGGCATCGGTGTGGTGAAGATCGTGCAACGCCATGCCGATCTGTTGGCAGCCCGCGCGGGCCGTCCGGTCGAAATCACCGCCATCACCGCCCGCGATCGCACCAAGAACCGCGACGCGGACCTGTCGAGCTATGCATGGGAAGACGATGCGGTGACGCTCGCCAAGCGCGACGACATCGACGTCTTCGTCGAACTGATGGGCGGCCATGAAGGCCCCGCGAAGAACGCGACCGAAGCCGCACTGAAAGCAGGCAAGGACGTGGTCACCGCGAACAAGGCGCTGCTCGCACATCACGGTCAGGCGCTCGCGGAACTCGCCGAAAGCCTCGGCCGCACGATCCGCTATGAGGCCGCCGTCGCGGGCGGCATCCCGGTCATCAAAACGCTGACCGAAGGGCTTGCGGGCAACGGTATCCGCCGCGTGATGGGCGTGATGAACGGCACCTGCAACTACATCCTGACGCGGATGGAAGATGCGGGCCTGCCCTATGACACGGTCTTCGAAGAGGCGCGCGCGCTTGGCTATCTCGAGGCCGATCCGAACCTCGACGTGGGCGGGATCGACGCGGGCCACAAGCTCGCCATCCTCGCCGCCATCGCCTTCGGCACGCAGGTCGCTTTCGACGACGTGACGCTGGAAGGGATCGGGCGCATCTCGATCGACGATATCCGCCGCGCGGGCGATATGGGCTACAAGATCAAGCTCCTGGGCGTTGCGCAGATGACTGGCCGCGGGCTGGAGCAGCGGATGACGCCGTGCCTCGTGCCCGCCACCTCGCCGCTGGGTCAGTTGACCGGCGGCACCAACATGACCGTTCTGGAAGGCGACTCGGTCGGCCAGATCGTGCTGCGTGGCGCAGGCGCGGGCGAAGGCCCGACCGCGAGCGCCGTGATGGGCGACGTGATGGACCTCGCACGCGGGTTGCGGCTGCCGGTCTTCGGCCAGCCCGCCGACAAGCTCGAGGCCCCCACCCCGGCCGTCACCGCGATCCCCGCGCCCTATTACCTGCGCCTGCAACTGTCGGACAAACCCGGCGCGCTGGCGAAGGTCGCGACCGTTCTGGGCGAGGCGGGCGTCTCGATCAGCCGGATGCGCCAATACGGCCATGCCGACACCTCGGCCCCGGTGCTGATCGTCACCCACAAGACGACCCGCGACGCGATCGACGCCGCGATCGACGCCCTGCCCGCGACCCGCGTGGTCGAGGGCGAGCCGATCGCGATCCGCATCGAAGAGGTCTGAGCGGATGGGGATGCTGAGCCATGTCTCGCTGGGCATCTCCGATCTCGACCGGGCGCTGACCTTCTACGCCCCGCTGATGGAGCGGCTCGGTCTGGCGCTGCGCTTTTCCGAGCCCGCCAAACAGTGGGCAGGCTGGACCGCCGAGGATGGCAGCCGCCCGATCTTCTTTATCACCCGCCCCTTCAACGGCGACGCCCCCGCCCCCGGCAACGGGCCGATGGTCGGATTCGATGCGCCCGACCGTGCGACGGTCGATGCCGTGTACGCCCTCGCGCTGAAACTGGGCGGCACCGATGAGGGCCCGCCGGGGCTGCGCCCGCATTATCACGCGGATTATTACGGCGCCTATTTTCGCGACCCGGATGGCAACAAGCTCTGTATTGCGTGCCATTTTTCACCGCAATAGCGGCTGGCCTCTCCTGTTAGCGTTCACGGGGTTGCCCTTCGCGCCCCCACAGGCTTTACCTATGCCCGGCCCACAACGCCTAGGCAGACAGGAAGACCCAAATGACCCCTCCGAGTGATTTCAACGACCGCATGCTTTCGCTGGGCCTCGCCCGCGTGTCGGAAGCGGCTGCTCATGCCTCCGCCGACCTGATCGGTCGCGGCGACGAGAAGGCTGCCGACCAGGCGGCGGTGAACGCCATGCGCGATCAGCTCAACAAGCTGGAAATCCGCGGCACCGTGGTCATCGGGGAAGGTGAGCGCGACGAGGCGCCGATGCTCTATATCGGCGAGGAAGTCGGTCAGGGCGTCGGCCCGGAAGTGGATATCGCGCTCGACCCGCTGGAAGGCACCACGCTGACCGCGAAGGACATGCCCAACGCGCTGACCGTGATCGCGATGGCGCCGCGCGGCACGATGCTGCACGCGCCTGACGTCTACATGGACAAGCTGGCCATCGGCCCGGGCTACGAGAAAGACGTGGTCTCGCTCGACATGACCCCGACCGAGCGCGTTCAGGCGCTGGCCAAGGCGCAAGGCGTCGAGACCAAGGACATCGCAGTCTGCATCCTCGACCGTCCGCGCCATGAGGACATGATCGCCGAGGTCCGCGAGACCGGTGCGAAGATCCGCCTGATCACCGATGGCGACGTGGCGGGCGTCATTCACTGCGCCGAGCCGGATTTCACCGGCATCGACATGTATATGGGCTCCGGCGGCGCGCCTGAGGGTGTGCTGGCGGCCTCGGCGCTGAAATGCATGGGCGGTCAGATGTGGGGCAAGCTGCTGTTCCGCAACGATGACGAGCGCGGGCGCGCGAAGAAGGCAGGCATCACCGATCTCGACAAGGTCTATACGCGCGACGAGATGGTGCGTTCGGACGTGATCTTCGCCGCGACCGGTGTGACCAACGGCTCGATCGTGAAGGGCGTGAAGCGCGAGCCGACCTATATCGAATCCGAGACGATGCTGATGCGCTCGAAAACCAGCTCGCTGCGCCGCGTGATCTACCGCAACCCGGTGAAGTAACCGGCGCGTCTGGATATTTTTATCGAGAAGAAGAGAAAGGCCGGAGCGCGATGCTCCGGCCTTTCGTCATTCTGGCTGGCGGTTACTCTGCCGCGTCGGCGTAGCTCTCGACCGGCGGACAGGTGCAGATCAGGTTGCGGTCGCCGAAGACGTTGTCGACCCGGCCCACGGGCGGCCAGTATTTGTCGACCCGGAAGGCGCCTGCCGGGAAACAGCCCTGCTCGCGGGTATATTTCCGGTCCCAATCGGCCACGAGGTCTTCCACCGTATGCGGCGCATGGCGCAGCGGGCTGTCCTCGGGGGTGATCTCGCCCGCCTCGATCTCGCGGATCTCGTCGCGGATCGAGAGCATCGCGGTGATGAAGCGGTCGATCTCGGCCTTGGTCTCGGATTCGGTGGGCTCCACCATCAGCGTGCCGGCGACCGGCCAGCTCATCGTGGGCGCGTGGAAGCCGTTATCCATCAGACGCTTGGCGATATCGTCCACCGTCACGCCCACCTCCGCGAAGGGCCGCGTGTCGATGATGCATTCATGCGCGACACGTCCGCGATTGCCCATGAAGAGGATCGGGTAGCCCTCTTTCAGCTTCGCGGCGATGTAGTTGGCAGCGAGGATCGCGACGCGGGTCGCCTGCGTCAGGCCCGGCCCGCCCATCATCAGGATATAGGCCCAGGAGATCAGCAGGATCGAGGCCGAGCCATAGGGCGCGGCACTCACCGGCCCCTCGTCTCCGCCGGTCTCGGGATGGCCCGGCAGGAAGGGCGCGAGGTGCGATTTTACCCCGATCGGCCCCATGCCCGGACCGCCACCGCCATGCGGGATCGCGAAGGTCTTGTGCAGGTTGAGGTGGCTCACATCCGAGCCGATCTCGCCCGGCTTCACCAGCCCCACCAGCGCGTTGAGGTTGGCGCCATCGAGATAGACCTGACCGCCATATTCGTGGGTGATGTCGCAGATGCGCTTCACCGTCTCCTCAAAGACGCCATGGGTCGAGGGATAGGTAATCATGCAGGCCGCGAGCTTGTCGCCCGCCTCTGCCGCCTTGGCCTCGAAATCCTCCAGATCCACATCGCCATTGGGCGCGGAATTCACCACGACGACCTTCATCCCCGCCATATGCGCCGAGGCCGGGTTCGTGCCATGCGCTGACATCGGGATCAGGCAGACGTCGCGCTGATCGTCGCCATTGGCGCGGTGATAGGCCGCGATGGTCAACAGCCCCGCATATTCCCCCTGCGCGCCCGAATTGGGCTGCATCGAGAAGGCGTCATAACCGGTGATCTCGCAAAGCTTCGCGGTCAGATCGTCGATCATTTCCGCATAGCCCTGCGCCTGATCGAGCGGTACGAACGGGTGCAGCGAGCCGAATTCCGGCCAGGTCAGCGGCATCATCTCGGCGGCTGCGTTGAGCTTCATCGTGCACGAGCCGAGCGGGATCATCGCGCGGTCGAGCGCGAGGTCGCGATCCGAGAGGCGGCGCATGTAGCGCATCATCTCGGATTCGGCGCGATTCATGTGGAAGACCGGATGGGTGAGGTAATCGCTCTCGCGCAGCAGCGCATCCGGCACCGCCGGTTGCGTGGCCTCGGGGGCGGCTTCGGTGATCCCGAACGCGTCGAGCACCTTGGCCACCACGCCCGGATCGCTGGTCTCGTCGAGCGAGATTCCGACCCGGTCGCGACCCACCTTGCGCAGGTTGATCCCGCGATGACGGGCGGCGGCGAGGATGCCCTGCTGGCCCACGCCCACCTCGACGGTGATCGTATCGTAGAAATTCGCAGGCTCCACCAGGGCGCCAGCGGCCTTCAACGCCTCGGCCAGTTGCACGGTCAGAAGGTGCACGCGTTCCGAGATCGCGCGCAGGCCGACGGGGCCGTGGAAGACCGCGTAGAAGCTCGCCATGACGGCCAGAAGCGCCTGCGCGGTGCAGACATTCGAGGTCGCCTTCTCGCGGCGGATATGCTGCTCGCGGGTCTGCAGGCTCAGCCGGTAGGCTCGGTTGCCGTGGCTGTCGATCGACACACCGACGATCCGGCCCGGCATCGCGCGCTTCATCTTGTCGGTGGAGGACATGAAGGCGGCATGCGGGCCGCCATAGCCCATCGGCACGCCGAAGCGCTGCGCGGAGCCCACCGCGATATCGGCGCCCATCGCGCCGGGCTCTTTGAGCAGGCACAGTGCCAGAAGATCGGTCGCGACCACGGCCACGGCTTTCGCGGCATGGAGCGCCTCGCATTCGGCGGTGAAGTCGCGGACATGGCCATAAGTGCCCGGATATTGGAAGATCGCGCCAAAGACCTTCTCGGCTTCCAGCGTCTCGGGCGCGCCCACGATCACCTCGATGCCGAGCGGCTCGGCGCGGGTCTGGATAACGCCGATGGTCTGCGGATGGCAGTTCTCGTCGACGAAGAAGGCGGTGGCCTTCGACTTCGCGACGCGCTGCGCCATCGCCATGGCTTCGGCCGCTGCAGTCGCCTCGTCCAGTAGCGAGGCATTGGCCACCGGCAGCCCGGTCAGGTCCGACACCATCGTCTGGAAGTTCAGAAGCGCCTCGAGGCGGCCCTGCGCGATCTCGGGTTGGTAGGGCGTGTAGGCCGTATACCAGGCCGGGTTCTCGAGGATATTGCGCTGGATCGCGGGCGGCGTGACCGTGCCGTAATAGCCCTGCCCGATCAGGCTGGTCATCACGCGGTTCTTCTTCGCGACGCCTTCCATCTTCTGCAGGAGGCCATACTCGGTCAGCGGCGCCCAGCCCAGCGGCTCGGCCTGACGGATGCTTTTCGGCACCGTCTCGGCGATCAGCGCGTCGAGGTCCGGCGCCCCCACGGCTTTGAGCATCTCCTCCATCTCGGCCGGTGAGGGCCCGATATGGCGGCGATTGGCGAAATCGTAACTGTCGTAAGTCGTGGGGGTGAAGGTCATGGATATTACCCGATGAAGTCTTTGTAAGCGGCCTCGTCCATGAAGCCGTCGAGCGCGGAGGCGTCGGTGAGTTTCATCTTGAAGAACCACGCCTTGCCCAGCGGGTCTTCGTTCACGAGGCCCGGATTGTCGGCCAGATCCTCGTTGATCTCGACGATCTCGCCACCCAGCGGCGCGAGGATGTCGGAGGCAGCCTTGACCGACTCGATCACGCAGATCTCGTCGCCCTTCTCGACCGTGTCGCCGACATCGGGCAGCTCGACGAAGACGACATCGCCCAATTGCTCGGAAGCGTGCTCGGTGATGCCGACGATCACAACGTCGCCTTCAGTTTTGAGCCATTCGTGGTCTTCGGTGAATTTCATGTAACGTCTCCCGATTGGTTGTTCAGCGTTTGTAGGTGGCAGGGCGGAAGGGCATCGAAACGACCTTGGCGGGCAGACGCTTGCCGCGCACCTCGCCATAGACGGTGGTGCCTTCGAGCGTTTCGGCCGGCAAATAAGCCATCGCCATCGGTGCCTCGATCGAGGGACCGAAACCGCCCGAGGTCACGCGTCCGATCGGATCGCCCCCCTCGGCCTCGGCGAAAATCTCGACGCCTTCGCGCATCGGTGCGCGGCCCTCGGGGCGCAGGCCGAGGCGCAGGCGGCTCGGTCCGTTTTCCAATTCGCTCAGAATGCGATCCGCGCCGGGGAAGCCGCCTTCGCGCTCGCCCCCCTTGCGACGCACCTTCTGGATCGCCCAGGCGATGTTGCCCTCGACCGGGGTCGTGGTGGTGTCGATATCGTGGCCGTAGAGGCAAAGCCCCGCTTCGAGCCGCAGGCTGTCGCGCGCGCCCAGACCGATCGGCTCCACCGCCTCATCGGCGAGCAGCTTGCGGGCAAATTCCACCGCGCGGTCCGCGGGCACGGAAATCTCGTAGCCGTCTTCACCGGTATAGCCCGAGCGCGAGATCCAAAGCTCCGTCCCGTTCCAGTGATAGACGCCCACATCCATGAAGCGCATCTTGGCGGTGCCGGGCACCAGAGCCTCAAGAACGCCCTCCGCGGCGGGCCCTTGCAGCGCAAGCAGCGCGCGGTCGGTGAGTTCCTCGACCGATTCCAGATGCGCCCGCATATGCGCAATGTCGTCTTCCTTGCAGGCCGCGTTCACCACGACGAAGAGATGATCGCCACGGTTCGCCACCATCAGGTCATCGAGAATGCCGCCATTCTCATCGGTAAACATCGCATAGCGCTGGCGACCCTCTTTCAGGCCCATCAGGCTCACCGGCACCAGCGCCTCGAAGGCCTCGGCAGCGCCTTCGCCCGGCACGATCACCTGCCCCATGTGGCTGACATCGAACAGCCCCGCCTTCGCGCGGGTGTGCAGGTGTTCCTTCATCACGCCCAGCGGGTATTGCACGGGCATCTCGTAGCCCGCAAACGGCACCATCTTGGCGCCCAGCTCAACATGCAGATCGTATAGCGGTGTGCGTTTCAACTCGCTCATCGCGGCCTCCCCTTCAGCCGGATGATCCGGCATCGATTCATGAGCCTTCCGGCTCGCCCGATGCCCCCTCTGTCCGTGCCTGCCATGCAGACGCCTGAGATCGTTATCCCTTCGGCGGATGCCGCGATTGCACGCCGCATCACTCTCCAGAGTCCTTCGTCGGGCACGGTCCTTTTGCCTGAGAGTTTACCGGGGCGGTTGCTCCTTCGGCACCGAGGTTTCCCCCGGATTCTCCCGTATCCAACTTCTCCCGATTACCTGAGGCCCCGCGCGACTGACAAGCCCCAATCGCCAAAACCGCCGCTTTACCGCCGAAAACGACCTCACGAGGTCGCGAATTGCCCAAACAAAAAGCGCGAGGGGCTCTCCCCTCGCGCCTTTGGAATTGGTTGTGCGAGCCTGCGACGGAGCCGTCAGCCGCGCGCCGGAACCTTGTGCAGAAGCGGCATCAGCTCGCCCATATCGGGCCCGTGCGCCATGCCGGTCACGGCCTTGCGCAGCGGCATGAACAGCCCCTTGCCCTTGCGCCCGGTCGCGTCCTTCACCTCCGCGGTCCAGTCCTTCCACGTGGTGTCGGAATAGGGCGGCGCGGGCAGCATCGTCATGGCCTGCGCGATGAAGTCGCGATCTTCCTCGTCGATCGAAGGCTCCGCGCCGTTCAGACACAGCTCGGCCCAGCCCTTCAGATCGTCAAGCTTGTCGATATTCTGCGAGGCGACCTTCCAGAACCGCTCGCGCTGATCCTCGGGGATGCCGAGTTCGGCAATGCGATCCGCCACGGCCGAGTACGGCAGATGTTGGTTGCGCGCGCGGGTCAGCGGGATCAGGTCCGCCGGGTCGAATTTCGTGGGCGCCGAGCCGAAGTGGTTCAGCTCGAACCCGTCGGCCAGCTCGTCGATCGACATCTTCAGCTCGATCGGCTGGCTCGAACCAAGACGCGCCATCATCGACAGCAGCGCCTCGGGGGCGATGCCTTCGGCGCGCAGATCGCGGATCGAGAGCGCGCCAAGGCGCTTCGACAGTTCCTCGCCCTGCGGGCCGGTCAGCAGCGAATGGTGCGCGAAGTTCGGAACCTTGCCGCCGATCGCCTCGATGATCTGGATCTGCGTCGCGGTATTGGTGACGTGATCGCCGCCGCGCACGATATGGGTGATGCCCATATCCGCGTCGTCGACCGGTGAGGCGAAGGTGTAAAGCACCTGCCCCGAGGCCTTGATCAGCACCGGATCGGACACGGAGGCCGCATCGATCGACAGATCGCCGAGGATGCCGTCTTTCCACTCGATCCGCTCGAGTTCCAGCTTGAAACGCCAGTAACCTTCCTTGCCTTCCGCGCGCATCGCGTCTTTTTCGGCATCCGACAGATGCATGGACGCGCGGTCATAGACCGGCGGCTTGCCCATGTTCAGCTGCTTCTTGCGCTTGAGGTCCAGCTCGGTCGGGCTCTCGAAACATTCATAAAGCTTACCGTCGGCCTTCAGCTGCTCGGCCACTTCGGCATAGCGGTCGAGACGCAGCGACTGACGCTCTTCCCGGTCCCATTCGATGCCGAGCCATTCGAGGTCCTGCTTCAGCGCGTCGATATATTCCTGCTTCGAACGCTCCTGATCGGTATCGTCGAGGCGCAGGATGAATTGACCGCCGGTCTTGCGGGCGATCAGGTAGTTCATCAGCGCGGTGCGCAGGTTGCCGACATGGATATAGCCGGTGGGCGACGGGGCGAAACGGGTAACGGTGGTCATCTGGGCAAACTCCTGTTGGCGCCTGCTCTTTCACAAGGCGGCCCGTTTGTCCATATGAGGGGCCATGCGGCGCGTGCAGAGCGGCTTGGAGGGTGCGATGAGCGAGGGTTACGACTGGGCGGAGGTCACGGCACCGGGCATCGAGGAGATCGAGGCGCTGGCCGAGGCCGCACGCGCGGCGCTTCCGCCGGAATTCGCCCACGCCGCGCAGGGCGTCGCGATCCGGGTGGAAGACTTCGCCTCCGAGGCGATGCTTGCCGATCTCGGCATCGAGGACCCTTTCGAGCTGACCGGGCTCTATGACGGCATCCCGCTGACCGAGAAATCCGTGATGGACCCCGGCGGCCACACGGATGTGATCTGGCTCTTCCGCCGCCCGATCCTCGACGAGTGGGTCTCGCGCGGAAACGAACCCTTGGGGGCCCTCGTCACCCATATTTTCGTGCATGAACTGGCGCATCACCTTGGATGGTCCGACGCGGATATTTCGTCGATCGATCGCTGGTGGGAGTGAACCGAAGCGGCTCACGCAACGTTCACGACTCTGTGGAAGCGGCGCGATGCGCTAGACTTCGACCTGCGAAGACCAACCATCGAGAGGGAGAGACCCGATGACCAGGACCTTCATGACCCGCCGCGCAGCATTGAAAACCGCCGCTTTCCTGCCCGCCGCCCCCGCGCTTCTGACCGGGACCGGCGCCGCCGCGCAAAGCTCGAACGAAGCCCCGCCCGCGATCCCGCGTTATCGCCGGATGCAGATGGGCGACCTGACGATCACCACGCTGCTCGCCGGATCCCGCGAGTTGGAAAACCCGCAAACGATCTTCGGCATGAATGCCAGCCCCGAAGACTTCGCGGCCGTCTCGGAAGCCGCTTATATCCCCGCCGACAAGTCTCTGAATTTCTTCACGCCCACACTGATCGAGACTGGCTCGGAGAAAATCCTCTTCGATACCGGCCTGTCGCCGGAGGGGATCACCTCCGCGCTTTCCGCCGCCGGACACGCGCCCGAGGACATCACCCATGTCGTGATCACCCATATGCATGGCGACCATATCGGCGGGCTGATGGGCGATGGCGGCGAGACCTTCGCCAATGCCGCCTATATCACCGGCCAGAAAGAATTCGACCACTGGTCGAATGCGGGCAACGACACGTTCGAAGCC
>NZ_DFRG01000148.1:0-5315 GCF_002378135.1 Thioclava sp. UBA3469 | reverse complement strand
TCGTGCCGACGCGGACGGGGGTGCGCTATCTCAAGCGGATCGCCAAATCCGGCGCGACGATCAAGGTGCTGACGAATTCCTATGCCGCGACCGATGTGGCGCTGGTCCATTCCGGCTATGCGCATCGCCGCAAGGGGCTGTTGCGCGCCGGGATCGAACTTTACGAATACGCAGCCGATGCCGAAGACCGCCGCCCGAGCGAGCGCAACCGGCGCGAGCGGCTGCTGGGCTCCGACATTCGCGGCACCTCTCCGTTTTCGCGCAACAAGCTGCACGCCAAGGTCTTCGCGGTGGATCGCGCGCGCGTCTTCATCGGCTCGTTCAACTTCGATCCACGCTCGATGCGGCTCAATACAGAGCTGGGCATCGTGATCAACGCGCCCGAGATCGCGACGGAAATCTCCGAGACCTTCAAGGAATTCATCCCCGCCCGCGCATGGCGCCTGCGCCTCACCCGTGCGCAGCAATTGCGCTGGTCGCGCCCCGGGCATGGCGTGCGCAAGCGCGAGCCGGGCGTGCCCTTCTCGCACCGCATCTTCCTGTGGATTGCGCAGCGCCTGCCGATCGAGTGGATGCTGTAAGCCTCAGCTCTTGCGCGTGCGTTTCACCTTGCGCGCGACCGCCTTCTTCTTGGCAGCGTCGCGGGCCGGTTTGCGCGGCCCCTTACCGGGACCTTTGCGCGGCGGGCGCGTGCCGGGGCGGCGGCCCTTGCGGCGCTTGCCGTCGCCCGAGGGCATCCCCTGCCCTTCGACTTCCAGCAGCTCCAGCATCAGCCCGCCGGTGATCGGCACGGCCTCCGACAGCCGCACCCGGACACGCTGCCCGATGGTGATGACCATCCCGGTATCGGAGCCCACCAGCTCCTGCGCCTCGCGGTCGAAATGGAAGAACTCGCGCCCGATCTCGCGGATCGGGATCAGCCCGTCCGCGCCGGTCTCGTCGAGCTTCACGAAGGCGCCGAATTTCTGCACGCCCGAGATGCGGCCCGTGAATTCGCTGCCCACGCGATCCGACAGGTAAGCCGCCAGATAGCGGTCGGTCGTATCGCGTTCGGCCACCATCGAGCGGCGCTCGGTATCGGAAATCTGCTTCGCGGTGTCCTCGAGGTTCTCGATATCCCACGCGCTCAGCCCGTCCTTGCCCCAGCCATGGCCGAGGATCAGCGCGCGGTGCACGATCAGGTCGGAATAGCGCCGGATCGGCGAGGTGAAATGCGCGTAGGAGCGCAGCGCGAGGCCGAAATGGCCGTAATTCGTCGGCGCGTAATAGGCCTGCGTCATCGAGCGCAGCGTCGAGATATTGATCAGCTCGTCGAACTCGGAGCCCTCGGACTGGCTGAGCAGGTTGTTCAGATGCGCGGTCTGTAGCACCTGCCCCTTCGCCAGCGTGAAACCGGACGCCTGCGCCACTTCGCGCAAGCTCTCGATCTTCTCGAGGCTCGGTTCCTCGTGGACACGATACAGCAGCGGACGGCGCAGCTTTTCCAGCTCCTCGGCGGCGGCCACATTGGCCAGCACCATGAACTCCTCGATCAGCTTATGCGCGTCGAGCCGCTCCTTGAACCGGATCGAGGCGACATGGCCATCGTCGCCGATCACGATCTGCCGCTCGGGCAGGTCCAGCTCCAGCGGCTGACGGATCGCGCGGGCGTGCTTGAGCGCCTCGTAAGCCTCGTAGATCGGGTCGATGATCTCCTCGACCATATCCTCGGTCTTCTCGTCCGGGTTGCCGTCCCGCGCCGATTGCACCTGCCCGTATTCGAGCGAGCCGACCGAACGGATCATCCCGCGCGTGAAGCGATGCGAGACCTTGCGCCCCTGCGCGTCGATCTTCATTCGCACCGCCAGCACCGCACGGTCCACGTTCTCGTGCAGAGAGCACAGATCGCCCGAGAGGCTATCGGGCAGCATCGGCACGACGCGGTCGGGGAAATAGGTGGAGTTGCCGCGCTTGCGAGCCTCGCGGTCCAGCTCGGAGCCCGGCGTCACGTAATGCGCCACGTCGGCAATCGCGACCCAGATCAGGAAGCCGCCGTCGTTTTTCGGATCGTCGTCACGGATCACCAGCACCGCGTCGTCGCGGTCGCGCGCATCCGCCGGGTCGATGGTGACGAAAGACAGCTCGCGCAGGTCTTCGCGGTCGCCCAGAGGCGCGGGTTTGGCCGCATCGGCCTCGGCCACGACCGCATCGGGGAAATCGTCCGGGATGCCATGTTGATGGATGGCGATCAGCGAGACCGCCTTGGGCGCGGACGGATCGCCCAGCACCTCGATCACGCGCGCCTTGGGCAGGCCCATGCGACCGCGCGGCCCGGTCTGTTCGGCCTCGACCAGCTCGCCATCCTTGGCGCCCAGCGTGACCGCCGCCGGAACTTGCCATTCGTTGCCGACACCCTTGTCGATCGGCATGATCCGCCCGCCCTCGGCATTCTTGCGGAAGATGCCGACAATACGGTGCGAGGCCTGCCCGATCTTGCGGATCAGCCGCGCCTCGTAGCCGTAATCCTCATCCTCGACCGGGGTCAGGCGGCCGAGGATACGGTCGCCCTCGGCCAGCGTCGGATCGCCGTCCTTCGGAACGAAGAGGACCAAAGGTGCAGGCCCCTCGCCATTCCATTCGGCAGGCTCGGCCCATTGGTCGCCTTGGCTGTCCTCGCGCATCACGCGCAGCACAGACACCGGCGGAAGCACGTTGGGGTCGCGGAAGTTGCGGCGGCGCTTCTCGATCAGGCCTTCGTCGGCCATGTCCTTGAGAATGCGCTTCAGCTCGATCTTCGCCTGCCCCTTCACACCGAAAGCCCGCGCAATGTCGCGCTTGGCCCCCTGGTCGGGGTTGTCGTTCAGCCAGTCGAGGATTTGCTGGCGCGAGGGGATGGGGGCGTTGCTCATGGGTTTGCCTAACATGGGGCGTGAGGGGCGTCACTCAAAGAGTGTGGCGCTAATTCTGGGTGTCGAGGGGGCGCTGCCCCCACGCGCGCAGGCGCGCGCGGCTCAGGCGGAGGGGGCTCTGCCCCCGCGCTGACGCGCCCCCCCGGGATATTTTCGCCAAGAGGAAGCTCAGAGCGGCTTTTCCATATCGCGATGCGGTATGCCCGCGTCGTCGTAATCTTCGCCGTAGGGCACGAAGCCGAGCTTCTCGTAGAACGGGATCGCGTAGCTCTGGGCCGAGAGATAGGCGCGGGTGCAGCCCATCTCAGCGAACCGCTCGCAGGCGTCGCGCACCAGCGCCGCGCCGAGCCCGGTGCCGCGCGCGGATTTCGCCACGCAGATGCGACCGATCTTGCCGGTCTCACCCTTGCGGATCAGCCGCGCGGTGCCGAGCGGCGTGCCCTCCTCGCTGGCAAGCAAATGGATCGCCTGATCGTCGAGATCGTCCCATTCCTCGGGCTCGGGGATGCCCTGTTCTTCGATGAACACGGCCCGGCGCAGCGCATGGCAGGGCGCGTAATCGGTAACTGGCTCGATCTTGATCATGCGAAATAGTCTCTCAATATGCGGGCATAGACGCGCGTCAGGGCTTCGATCTGGTCGAGGGGCACACGTTCGTCCACCTGATGCATCGTCGCGCCGACAAGGCCGAATTCCACGACCGGGCAGTGATCCTTCACGAAGCGCGCATCCGAGGTGCCGCCCGAGGTGGACAGCTCCGGCGCGCGGCCCGTTTCCGCCTCGACCGATTTCGCGACGAGATCGACGAAGGGACCGGGCGGCGTGACAAAGCTCTCGCCCGAGATATCGGGGTTGAGCGCGATACGGATGCCGGTCTCGGCGGCGATCTCGGAGGCCATCGCCTCGGCCCAGGCGATCAGCCCCTCGCCGGTATGCGCATCGTTGAAGCGGATATTCACGGTCGCGCGCGCCTTGGCCGGGATCACGTTATTGGCCGGGTTGCCGCAATCGATGGTGGTGATCTGCAGGCTCGACGGCTGGAAATGATCGGTGCCATTGTCAAGCGGCTCTGCGGTCATCCGGCCCAGCAGATCGACCAGCGCATGCAGCGGGTTCTTCGCGCGATGCGGATAGGCGGCATGACCCTGCACGCCCTCGGCCTCGATGTAGAAGCTGAGCGAGCCACGCCGCCCGATCTTCATCATCTCGCCCATCTCATTGGGGCAGGTCGGCTCGCCCACGAGGCAGACCGACATCGCCTCGCCCTCGGCCTTCATCCAATCCAGAAGCGCCCGCGTGCCGTCGCGGCCCGGCCCTTCCTCGTCGCCGGTGATGGCGAGGATCACCGCCCCGTCGGGCGGCGTCTCGGTCACGAAATCCACCGCTGCCGCGGCAAAGGCCGCCACGGCGGTCTTCATGTCGGTCGCGCCGCGCCCCCACATCACGCCGTCGACGATCTCGGCGCCGAACGGGTCATGCGTCCAGGCGCTCGCATCGCCCACCGGCACGACATCCGTGTGCCCGTTGAAGCCGAAGCTTTTCGCCGCCCCCTTCGCGCCCCAGCGCGCGTAGAAGTTCGGCGTGCCGTTGCGATCGACGCGCGTGCAGGTGAAGCCCGCCCCGCTCAGCAAGCCTTCCAGCAAAACCAGCGCGCCGCCCTCCTCCGGGGTCACCGAGGGGCAGCGGATCAGATCGGCGCTCAGGCGGATGGGATCGGTCGTCATGGGCACTCCTTTTCAGCGCTACAGGCTTAGAGCGCCGCGGCCCTCGGGGCAATGGCTGTTGCAGGCTCGACACCGGGCGCAAGTGACGCGGAGACAGGGGCTACCCAAAGGCAGGTCGCGGTGTCATGATATGTCAAAAGCAAAAGCCCGAAATCGGGCATATCGAGCAGGGCAAAGCCCGTAGTCAGACGCAAAAGACCCACGCGCGGCCCATTCAGGCGGCGCGCGTTTTCCGTGTCGGCTTCCCCGGGCGCGGAGACAGGCATGGGATCACGGCAGCATTCGGAGCGTCGCGGATGAGGGCGCAACAGGGCTGGATCGGTGCGCAGATCGCGCATCGCGGCGCGGTCAGGTTCGACGAGCGCAGATTGCCGGAGCTGCTCGCACGGGGCAGCCTGATGCTGGAATTCACCCTGATGCGCGGCGAGCAATCGCCCCTGCCATTGATCCATCTGCATCAGCGCGAAGGCTGGCGGAATTTCCTCTCGCTCAATCTCGATGTCGACGGGCGCATCGTGCTGGCGCAGCGGCGCGGCTCGGCGGTCCATGCGATCTCGATCGACGCTACGCAGGAGCGGCTGACCGGTGGGCGGATGCGGCTCATTTGGCGCTGGGACGGGCCGGGACGCGAGAGCCTGCTGACGCTGGAGGCGCTCGATCAGCGCACGATCCGGCAGCAGGCGGGCGTGGCCCCGCTGCCGCT
>NZ_DFRG01000160.1:5965-6338 GCF_002378135.1 Thioclava sp. UBA3469 | reverse complement strand
CATCAGGTCGCAGCCATGCATCGCGAGGTTGGCTTCATAGAGACCGTGCATCCCGAGCATGCCGAGCCAGTTCTTGCCCGAGGCGGGGTAGGCTCCCAGACCCATCAGGGTCGAGGTGATCGGGAAGCCGGTCGCATCGACCAGCTCGCGCATCAGCTGGCTCGCAGCGGGGCCCGAGTTGATTACGCCGCCACCGGTATAGAAGACCGGCTTCTCGGCGGTCTCGATCAGTTCGACCAGCTTGGTGATCGCGTCGAGATCGCCTTTCACCTGCGGCTGGTAATGGTCGACCCGCGCCGCTTTCGGCTCGGTGTAGGTGGCCACCGCGAATTGCACGTCCTTGGGCATGTCGATCAGCACCGGGCCGGGACGG
>NZ_DFRG01000160.1:5411-5567 GCF_002378135.1 Thioclava sp. UBA3469 | reverse complement strand
TGCTTGGTGCAGGGGCGGGTGATGCCCACCGTGTCGGCCTCCTGGAAACCATCGGTGCCCACGAGGAAGGTCGGCACCTGACCCGACAGCACGATCAGCGGGATCGAGTCCATCAACGCATCGGTCAGCCCGGTCACCGCATTGGTCGCGCCCGGG
>NZ_DFRG01000160.1:4923-5108 GCF_002378135.1 Thioclava sp. UBA3469 | reverse complement strand
GTCACCGCATTGGTCGCGCCCGGGCCCGAGGTCACCAGCGCCACGCCCGGCTTGCCGGTCGAGCGCGCATAGCCTTCGGCCATGTGGATCGCAGCCTGCTCGTGGCGGACGAGGATGTGACGGATGTCGTTCTGCTGGAAAATCTCGTCATAGATCGGAAGGACCGCGCCGCCCGGATAGCCGAA
>NZ_DFRG01000160.1:2010-4620 GCF_002378135.1 Thioclava sp. UBA3469 | reverse complement strand
GACCGCGCCGCCCGGATAGCCGAAAATTACTTCGACCCCGTGATCCTTCAGCGCCTGAACCACCATCTTCGCGCCGGTCATCTGCCGTGCCATATGCTCACTCCATCCTTGCGCGAGGGCCACGCCGCCCACCGCTAACTCTCAAGCATCCACCTGTCCAAGAAAAAGCCCCCGGCTTTGAGGCGGGGGCGCATGGGAACCTTCATGGTTGTACCGTTACCGGCCCATGCGCTTGGCTCCTACGACGACAAGAAGAATCGCATCCATTGCGGATCCCTTTCGGACTGCTTTGCGCGGACATTAGGATCGGGCGTTGGGGGCGTCAATGCCCAAACGCTGAATAAAATGTCGCGGGCGGCGGAATTTCCTTCCCGATTATTGCGCGCCGCGACCTGCGAGTCGCAACTTTGAGAAACCGGAAGGGGCTCCCGAGCCGGGTGCCGCAGGGGCAGTCGCGGTGAATTGATCTCGTTGACGCTTGGTTAGTCGCGATATCGGGCTCAGAGGCGGGGCTTTTAGGCCGATCTGGTCAAGTGAACAGACCAGATGGAGCCTTAATTGCTTGACCTTTCTCCCCCACTCGGCCAATCACGGGCAAAGCCTCGCGCAGGCTTTCGGGACAAATTTAGGGAGGAAGTGAGATGGGCGCTTTGCTGGCCCTTTCACGCGCGATCGACCGGATAAACGAGACCATCGGCAAGGCGGTGTCGTGGCTTATTCTGGTGTCGGTCCTCGTGAGTGCGACCAACGCCATTGTACGCAAAGCCTTCGACATGTCGTCGAACGCTTGGCTGGAATTGCAATGGTATCTTTTCGGCGCGGCGTTTCTGGGCGCTGCCGCTTACACGCTCAAGCAAAACGAGCATATCCGCATCGACATCGTCTATGGTGCCTTCTCGCGGAAAGTGCAGCACTGGATCGATCTGCTCGGGCACATCTTCTTCCTGATGCCCTTCGTCGTGCTGATGCTGTTCAAGCTGACGCCCTTCGTGATGATCTCCATCCGCTCGGGCGAGATGTCGACGAACTCGGGCGGTCTGATCCTGTGGCCGGCCAAGCTCCTGCTGCTGATCGGCTTCTGGCAGCTGTTCTTCCAAGGCGTGTCCGAGATCATCAAGAAGATCGGCGTGATGCGTGGGTTGATCGAGGATCCCCATGCCGACAGCGCGGGCCATCACGGCCATGATCCCATCGCCGAAGAGGAGGGTCTGTAATGCTCGAGCTTATCGCTCAGAACATGGCCCCGATCATGTTCATCTCGCTGATCGTCTTCCTGCTGATCGGCTATCCTGCGGCCTTCGCACTCGCGGCCAACGGTCTTTTGTTCTTCGTCATCGGCGTTGAACTGTCGGGTTACTCCGGCGGGACGATCAATCTTGACTGGCCGTTGTTGAATGCGATGCCGCAACGGTTCTACGGGGTCTTGTCGAACGAGACCTTACTTGCCATTCCATTCTTCACATTCATGGGCATCGTGCTCGAGAAATCGGGCATGGCCGAGGATCTTCTCGACACGATCGGTCAGCTGTTCGGCCCGGTGCGCGGCGGTCTCGCCTATGCGGTGATCATCGTGGGCGCGCTTCTGGCGGCGACAACGGGCGTCGTTGCGGCCTCAGTGATCGCGATGGGCCTGATCTCGCTGCCGATCATGTTGCGCTACGGCTATGATCGGAAGGTGGCCACAGGTGTCATTGCGGCGTCAGGGACACTGGCGCAGATCATCCCGCCCTCGCTCGTGCTGATCGTTCTGGCTGACCAGCTGGGCGTTTCGGTGGGCGACATGTACAAGGGCGCGCTGATCCCCGGTATGGTGCTGACCGGCATCTACCTCGGCTATGTGCTCGTGATGTCGATCATCAAGCCGAAGTCGATGCCGGCTCTGCCGAAAGAGGCGCGCACGCTGGGCTCTGGCGTGATGTCGCTCCTGGTGGCGCTGGCCGGTGCGGTCGCGATCTTCATCTTCGCCGAGAAGTATTTCGAGGCGAGCGGGTCGAGCGTCAACAACTCCGAGATCCTCGCAGCCGGTGTGGCCGTGATCGCGATCTATATCGTGGCGTTGCTGGACAAGGCGCTGAAAACCAACCTGATGAGCCGTCTGGCCCAGCAGGTGGTGATCGTGCTGATCCCGCCGCTGGCGCTGATCTTCCTCGTGCTGGGCACGATCTTCCTCGGCGTCGCGACGCCCACCGAAGGCGGCGCAATGGGTGCGGTCGGTGCGCTGGTGCTGTCGGCGGTGAAGAAGCGTCTGACCTTCCCCGTCGTGCGTGACGCGCTGGCGGCGACGACGCGCCTGTCGGCCTTCGTGCTGTTCATCCTGCTGGGCGCGCGGGTCTTCTCGCTCACCTTCTACGGGGTGAACGGGCAGGTCTGGGTCGAGCATCTGCTGACCTCGCTTCCGGGTGGCCAATTGGGCTTCCTGATCGTGGTGTCGTTCCTGGTGTTCTTCCTCGCCTTCTTCCTCGATTTCTTCGAACTGGCCTTCATCATCGTGCCGCTTCTGGCGCCTGCCGCGCAGGCACTGGGGATCGACCTGATCTGGTTCGGGGTGATCCTGGGCGTGAACATGCAGACCTCGTTCATGCACCCGCCCTTCGGCTTCGCGCTGTTCTA